>JACDBD010000193.1 GCA_013695115.1 Actinomycetota bacterium
AGAACACGTCGTTGGTGCGCTCGTCGCCCATCGTCCAGATCGGGTTGATGGTGATGCCGGGATCGTCGAGCGGCACGAGGAAAAGGGTGATGCCCTGGTGCTTGTTGTCGGGATCGGTGCGGGCGCCTACCCAGTACCACTCGGCGAAGTGCGCCGAGGTGGTCCAGGTCTTCTGGCCGTTGAGCCGCCACCCCTCGCCGTCGCGAACCGCCCGCAGCTTCATCGACGCCGCGTCGGAGCCCGCTTCAGGCTCGGAGTACCCGATCGCGAACTCGACCTCGTTGCGCAGGATCTTGGGCAGGAACTCGCGCTTGAGCTTCTCGTTGCCGTGGCGGATGAGCGTCTTGCCGATGATGCCGACGCCCTTGCCGATCTGCGGTCCGCCCCGGCCCGCCAACGCTTCGTTGAGCAGGTACTCGTAGACCCCGTCGCCGTCCTTGCCCCCGAGCTCGGTCGGCCAGGTGATCCCGAGCCACCCCTGCTCGCCGAGCTGGCTCATGAACTTGCGCCGCGGCGGCGTGTCGACGATCTGGGCCATGTTCTCGCGGGTGGGGTCGAAGACGTCGGGGTCGTCGTGCTCGTCCAGGAACGCGTCGACCTCGGCGCGGAAGGTGACCTGGTCGGGGGCGAAGTCGAAGTCCACTCGGTCCTCCGTCAGTATCTGACGGGGCGTCAGATTAGTGCCGCGCGACCCCGGAGCGCCGCAGCACCGACGCCGCGTACGCGTCGGAGCGGAAGCGCACGATCGGGTCGTCCGACAGCTCGATGCCGTCGGTGACCCGGGTGGGGTCGAAGACCAGTACGTCGTCGCCCTGCTCGCGGTCGTCGGCGAGCCCGGTGACCTCGAGGCGGCCGAGCTCGACCCGGCGGCGTTCGTCGGGCCAGACCACGGTCGGGTCGTCGGTCGGGTCACCGTCCTCGGCGATCTGCACCGAGAGGGTGAACGCGGCCGGGGCGCGGCCGAGCCGGTCGGCGAGGTCCCTCTGCAGGTAGTCGGGGCCGCGTTCCTTCGCCTCCTCCTCGGTCAGGCTGGCCTCGCCCTCCTCGGGCTCGAAGCGGTAACGCACATAGCGGCTGGTGCCATCACCGTCGACGAAGCGGTAGGCGTGCAGCGCGTTGTAGGCGCAGCGCAGGTAGCTCTCGGGCGGCGTCGCCGTCAGCACCGCGCCGGCGGCGGTGAGCGCCTCGGGGTGGTCACCGATGAACTTG
This sequence comes from Actinomycetota bacterium, assembly GCA_013695115.1. Lineage (GTDB taxonomy): Bacteria > Actinomycetota > Acidimicrobiia > IMCC26256 > JACDBD01 > JBPCMN01. The sequence continues at coordinate 1,210 of JACDBD010000193.1, forward strand.
CCGATCGCGTCGGGGTCGGGCTCCCCCGTCTCGGGGTCGGGCCGGCGGGCCCGGGTGAACTCGAGGAAACCCTCGACGGTGTTGACGAAGAACGCCGGGAGCGTGATGCCCACGACGTCGGTGGTCGAGTCGTCGGGCAGGTAGAACTTCGTGGCTATGCCTCGGCCCTCGCGGGGCTCGTAGTCAGGCGCGCTGGGGTTGCCGCTCCCGTTCGAGAACCGCACGTGCGCCCGGACGTCGCCGCCGGCGAAGTGCGCCGCCCGGCTCAGCAGCGCGGCCTCGGGTGTCGCCGTGAACGTGGCGGCGCACAACGTGCCCTTGGCGTGTACCGCCCGGTGGCCCGGGTGACGGCCCGCGATCGCCTCGATGGCCTCGATCGCCTGGTCGGCGAGATCGTCCGTCGCTATGGGGCGAGCGTATCGGTCAGCCAGGCGAGCGTCAGGGCCGCCGACCACGAGAACCCGTCGCCGCCGATGCCCTGGCCCGTCACGGGGTCGTAGTACTCGCGGAAGCCCTGAGCTTCCACGCGGTCGCGCGTCATCGCGCGGAGGTCGTCGGCCCGCCCGGGTTCGCCCACCGCCATGAGCCCGTCGGCCACCAGCCAGTTGACGAGCACCCAGACCGGCCCCCGCCAGTAGCGCCGGCGGTCGAACTCGGGCGCTTCGGGATCGCACGTCGGGACCGCGAACTCCGTGTGCTCGTGCCAGCCGTCGAGTCGCTCGACAAGGCGCCGAGCCTGCGCCGACGTGGCCGCGCCGGCCCAGAGCGCGAGCAGGCCCCCGACGGTCAACGGTCCCAGCGATTGGCCGGCGTGCACGTCGAACGGACGGAACCACCCGGCGTCGTCGTCCCAGAGCCGGCCGATGCCGACGCGGGCACGGTCGGCGATGCGCTCGAGGGGGAGCGGGTCGGCGCCGATCGCGGGCGCCGCCTCGGCCAGGTCGGCGGCCGCCCGGCCGGCAATGGCGGTGAACGCCACGTCCTCCACCGCGAACGGGCTGTCCTCCGGTTGGTGCTCGGTGCCCCAGCCGCGGTCACGCAGCTGTTCGACGATGGCGAGGTAGCGGCGGTACTCGCGGTCGGTGGGTCGCTGGCGCTTGGCGACCTGGGCGATGTCGCGGCGGCGGAGGTCGGTGGACGACGGTGGCACCGCGGCCAGCGGCGCGTCGTAGCACGGCGCGTTGTCCATCCCCGACTCCCAGGGGTGCACGACGATGTACGCGCCGTGCGGGCCGGTCCGGGTGCGGTCGATCCACGCCAGCCACGCGACCAGCTCGGGCCAGAACCCGGCGAGCCGGCGCCGTGCGCGGTCGCGATCGGGGTCGTCGTGGAAGAGCCGGGCCGCGGCCGACGCCGGCAGCGGTGGTTGGGTGATGCCGGTCGCGTCCGGTGTCCGGCCGGTGCGCCAGACGTCGGGCCCGGGGAAGTAGCCGTCGCCGTCGGCCCAGAACACGATGTGGGGCACGAGGCCGGACGGCCACTGGGCCGAGAGCAACCCATCGAGCTCGTCCCAGGCATGGTCCCACTGACCCGCGGCCGCCCATCCGAGGGCGATCGGGCCGGTGTCCCAGCACCACTGGTACGGATACAGGCCCGCCGCCGGGACCGTGTAGGCCCCCCGGTGGTTGGCCTCGAGCACCGCGAGCGCGCGCTGCTCCAGCGAGTCGTCGTCGAGCTTCTCCGCCGGTACCCCCACCTACGCCCACGGTACGACGGCCACCGTCGGGGGTTGGTGTCATTCCGATCGAGGTCGCTTCGGAGGCGACGTTCACCCGCGGGTAACCTGGATCTGCGGGGTGGAGCAGTCTGGTAGCTCGTCGGGCTCATAACCCGAAGGTCGGAGGTTCAAATCCTCCCCCCGCCACCAACGAAAGCGCAGGTCGCAAGGGGTCCCGGCTAAGCGGGACCCCTTGCGGCACGTTTCCAAGTGGGCCCGATGTCAACGTTCTGTCAACACTTCTCGGCGGAGCTGTCCTGATGGGGCGCGTAGTGAGCCTTGAACGGGCGCGCATCGAGCGGCTCTCCGACGAGATCGCTGCGCAGCTGCGCTCACCGCTACGAGGTCGTAGTCGTCGTTCTGCTGGTGGAGTCTCACGAGCCGCTCCTTGCTACCGAGCGGGCGGTGATCGGGTGGAAGAGGCGCCGGGATCTCCTTGTCCATCGCCTAACCGATCCCCCGTGCTGCTCGACCGCCTGGTTCGGCCGCCCGGTATGCATCCATGCAAACGCCGAGAGGTCAGTCCCACCACCCGAAAGCCCAGTCCGCTTCGCCGACCTCGCCGGCGGCGAGACGGAAGGCCTCCATGCAACGGAGCAGTTCCTCCTGCTCCTCGCCGGACAGCTTGCGGATGATCTTCTGGAGCTCGTGGCGCCGCGCCTTCGTGATGGCCTGGGTGATCCGCAACCCCTCACGCGATGGTGTGAGCGAGACGCCGCCCTCCACGCGCTCGCGCTCGAGCAGTCCCTTCGCGACGAGGCGATCGCACATCCGTGTGGCCGTGGAAGGGTTGACGTCGAGCGCCTCTGCGAGGGAGACGAGGTTCATCGGGCCGCGCTGGGCGACCGTCAAGGGCGCGGCACTGCGCGAGCGTGATGTCGGCTCTCGAACGATCGAGGGAGCGGGCGGCGATGCCGACCAGCACGCGAGAGCCGGCGGTGACCGCGTCGAGGATGTCATCAACTCGCGGTTCGTCGGTCACGCCGGGCCCGTACCCGACGGGAATTCGTCGGAACCGGTTCAGGGACAGCTCCGCTGGGTAGCTCGTTTGCACATGGCAAACGGTGAAGGCATGGGATGAACCAGCGTGGCCGCCGCCCGGCGATTGAGGACTACGGGTTCCTCTCCGATTGTCAAGCACCGGCGCTGGTGTCGAAGGACGGCTCCGTCGACTGGTGGTGTCCGCCGCGAGTGGACGCGCCGCCGGTGTTCGGCAGGCTCCTCGATGACGCCGCCGGTCACTGGAGCCTGGCCGTCGACGGCACGACATCGGTTGAGCGGCGGTACCTACCGGACAGCCTCGTGATGGAGCGCACGCTCACCTGTCCCTCCGGCACCGTCGTGGTCAGGGAAGCGATCGCCTTCGAGCCGGGGGCCGAGGGCCACGAGGTGGGGCTGCGTTCGCCGCATGCACTCGTGCGGGAGGTCGAGGTCGTTCGAGGCGCCGCCATGCTGCGCAGTGAGTTCGCCCCCCGGTTCGAGTTCGGCCTCACCACACCGCACCTCTACGCAGACGGTCCCGCGTTCGTGGCTGAGACAGCCGTGGGCCGCCTGCGGCTCGACGCGACCGTCCCGCTCCAGGCGACAGACGCGATGGTCACTGCCGAGGTCGCCATGCAACAGGGGGAACGCGTGACGTTTTGCGCGACCTACGCCGACAAGGGGCGCCCCGTCGAAGCGGTCGACCTGAGGGATGCGGTGGAGCAGACGCGGCAAAGCTGGGCGTCGTGGGCCGAGCTGCATCCGGGCTACGACGGCGATCACGCCGAGGTAGCGCGGCGGAGTGCGCTCGTGCTGCAGGGCCTGACCTACCAGCCGACAGGAGCGGTGATGGCGGCCGCGACGACATCGCTGCCGGCGGCGTTCGGAGGCGAGTCCAACTGGGACTACCGCTACGCCTGGCTTCGCGACCTCAGCTTGACGGCAAAGGCATTGTGGATCGCCGCCTGCCCGGACGAGGCGGCTCGGTACCTGCGCTTCCTCGCGGATGCCTCTGGCCGCGCCACCGCAGGAGCCCGGGTTCAAATCATGTACTCGGTCGATGGCCGCCGTGACCTGACCGAACACACCCTCGGCCACCTGCGCGGGTACCGCGACAGCCAGCCGGTTCGAGTCGGCAATGCAGCCTGGGATCAGGACCAGCTCGACGTCATGGGTGAGGTTCTCGACCTCGCCTTCCGCTTCGCTGAGCAGCTCGCCCCGCTGGAGGACCGGACACGGGAGATGCTCTGCTGGCTCGCCGACGAAGCCGCCAGCACCTGGGAGTCGCCGGACGCCGGCATGTGGGAAGCCCGGGACAGGCAGCGGCACTACCTCACGTCGAAGGTCATGTGCTGGGTCGCGCTCGATCGGGCCGTCAAGGTCGCGCCGATGCTCGGCGACGGTGCCGCCGTCGGCCACTGGGAGACGGTGCGAGACGAGATCCGTGCCGCGGTCCTCGACCAGGGCTGGAACGACGATGTCGGCGCGTTCACCGGGGCGTTCGGATCGGATCGTCTCGATGCGTCCGTGCTCATCCTCCCGTTGGTCGACTTCCTCCCTGCGGACGACGAGCGCATGCTCGCCACGATCGACGCCGTCCAACGCCAGCTGGTCCGTGACGGCCTCGTCTTCCGGTGGGACGGCGACACGAACGGGTTCGTCCTCTGCACCTACTGGCTCGTCGAGTGCCTCGCACTCACCGGGCGCATCGACGAAGCGCGGCTGCTGTTCGATCAGCTTACGGCGCGGTCGAACGATCTGGGACTGTTCGCCGAGCAGATCGAGCCCGACAGCGGTGCGCACGCCGGGAACTTCCCCCAGGCGTTCTCACACGTGGGGCTCATCAACGCAGCCTGGCGGCTCGCCACGATCGATGACTGACACGACGAAGGAGCAGGAGATGGACAAGCTCAAGGACAAGGTCGCGCTCATCACGGGATCCGACTCCGGGATCGGCCAAGCGACAGCGGTGGAGTTCGCGCGTCAGGGCGCCGACGTCGTCGTCAACTACCTGCACGACGCTGATGGAGCAGACGAGACGAAGCGCCGCATCGAAGGCGAGGGTCGGCGCGCGATGGTCGTGCAGGCAGACCACGGGGATGAACGTCAGGTCGAGAAGATGTTCCGGGCCGGCCTCGAGGCGTTCGGGCACATCGACATCCTGATGAACAACGCGGGTGTCGACGCCTCGGGAACCAACGTCGCCGACCTCGAGATCGCCGACTTCGAGGCGACGATGCGAGCGAACGTCTTCGGGCCGCTCTTGTGCTGCAAGCACTTCATCAACCACCGGAAGGAAGCCGGTGGCGGAGGCCGCATCATCAATGTCACGTCGGTGCACCAGGAGCAACCGCGGGCTGGCGCAGCCGACTACGACTGCTCGAAAGGCGCGCTGCGGAACCTGACGAGAACCCTCGTGCTCGAAGTCTCTGAGCTCGGTATCACCGTCAACAACATGGCTCCGGGAATGGTCCTCACCCCGTTCAACCAGGAGGCGAAGGACAACCCGGACGTGTTGGAGGAGCAGGTGCAGAGCATCCCGCTCAAGCGCGCCGCGGAGCCCGAGGAGCTCGCACGCCTGGCGTTGTTCCTCGCATCAGACGACGCCGCCTACGTCTCCGGCGCCACTTACGTCATGGACGGGGGTCTCATGCAGATGTCCGGACAGGGAGCCTGACCACGACCGATTCCGGCCGGCTCAGTGACGGCTGCGCCCCCCAGTCCAACTTCAGCGGCCACGGCCACGGCCCGGGCTTGCCGCAAAGCCGTGGACGTGGAAGGTCCGTGGCGTGATGCTGGCCGGGTGATTCGTCCTCGTTGGCTGCGATACGTGATGGCCGCCTGAGCGGCGCGCCGGGGCGTTGCTCGTGGCGCGGCCCGAGGTCGTCGAGCACCACGGCGAGTTCTTCGACTTCGCGCCGGTGATGTTCGAGCCCAAGCCGCTTCAGAAGCCGTGGCCGGCAGTGCATGTCGGCGGCGAGTCCGACGCCGCGCTGCGCCGGGCGGCGCGTCTCGGTGACGGCTGGATCGGCATCACCCACACGCTCGAATCGGTGCGCCGGCCCGTGAAGGTGCTGGGGAAGCTGCGCGAGGAGGCCGGTCGCACCGACGGTCGGTTCGAGATCACCCTGGCCGGTCCGGTCAGGACCCGAAACGACGTGGCGCGCTGGGAAGAGGCCGGCGTCCACCGGCTGATCGTGGCGCCGTGGGAGCGGTCGGCCGACGCACTCGAGGGCATGCGGCGTTTCGCCGGCGAGATGTTCGGCTAGAGAGCCACGCCTTGCCGTTGCGGCACCGACGCAACCTGCGGAGGCCGCAGAGGCGCAGAGGCGAACTGGCTCATCCCGGTCTCGAAGCCGACCTGAGCCGAGAAGCCCAGCCGCTCGCGCGCGCGTTCGGTGGCGGCGAAGATGTGGCGGGCATCGCCGGGCCGCAAGCCCCCGACCACCTGCGGACGCGGGGCTCCGGGCCCGAATGCGCGGCTCAGGGCCTCTGCCATCTCGAGGACGGTGCGCACGCCTCCACTTGCGACGTTGAGCGGGCCAGTCACGGGCTCGGGGGCGTGGAGCGCCAAGAAGTTCGCGTGGGCGACATCCCGCACGTTCACGAAGTCGCGCCGTTGCCCGCCGTCCTCGAACACCCGCGGCGGGTGGCCGGCCTCGAGCGCGCTCCGGAGGATGCTCGCAACCCCGGCGTAGGGCGTGTCGCGGGGCATTCGGGGCCCGTACACGTTGTGGTAGCGCAGTGATGTCACCGGCACGTCGTGCTCGCGCCCGAACACCGCGCACAGGTGCTCCTGGTGCAGCTTCGTCGCCGCGTACACGCTCCGAGGATTGAGCCGCGCGTCCTCGGGCACTGCCTCGGGCGAGAGCACTGCTTCGCAGCGGGGGCAGACCGGATCCCAACGGCCCGCGTCGAGGAGGCGTTGGTCACGCGGGCCGGGGCGAACGGTGCCGTGGTCGGCGCAGCGATAGCGCCCCTCGCCGTATACGACCATGCTGCTCGCGAGGACCAAGCGTCCCTCGAAGCCGTGCCGGTGCAGCGCCGCCAAGAGAACGGCGGTGCCGAGGTCGTTGTGGGCCGCGAAGGCGGGCGCGTCGCCGAAGTCGAGGCCGACGCCGACCATCGCGGCCTGGTGGCAGACCGCTTGTGCCCCGTCGACGGCGTCGAGGACGGTGCCAGAATCGGCGACGTCGCCCCACCGGTACTCCGCCGCAGGGTTGAGGTAGTCGGGCTTGTCTCGGTGGGCGACGGGGTGCAGGAGGTCGAGGACGCGCACCTCGTCGCCGGCGGCGACGAGCGCGTCCACCACATGGGAGCCGACGAACCCTGCGCCCCCGGTGACGAGGATTCTGGTCACGCAGGCTCGGACAGCGGGAGCCGTACCGTGAAGCGGGCGCCGCCGTTCTCGTTGCGGACGATCACCTCTCCGTGGTGGGCCTCGACGAGCCCGCGGGCGATCGCGAGGCCGAGGCCGGCCCCGTCACCCGGGGTGCGGGCGGTGTCGCCTCGGAACGCGACGTCGAAGACGCGGGAGAGATCGGCGTCGGGGATGCCGCCCCCGTTGTCGCTGACCGAGACGTAGGCGCGGCCCGCTTCTCGTCCCGCCGCGACGACCACCGTGCCGTCGCCGGGGGTGTGGCGGATCGCGTTCTCGAGGATGTTGCGTAGCGCCCGCAGTATCTCGGGTGCGGAGACGTCGAGCTCGGCCGGCGGCCCGTTGAGGTGGCCCTCGAGGTGCACGCCCTTGGCGGTGGCGATCGGCACCGCCGTCGCGACGGCGTCCGACACGAGGTCGCCCAGCGAGACCCGTTCGAACTCGAGGCGCAGGACGCCGGCCTGGGTGCGGCTGAGCTCGAA
>JACDBD010000233.1 GCA_013695115.1 Actinomycetota bacterium
GCCCAGGGCACGGATGGCCCGCTCGACCGCCCGCCGGGCCTGCAGCACCCGCTTCTCGTCGGCGGCCGCGTCGGCGTCGCCGTCGGCGGCATCGCGGAGCCGGTCGTAGGCGAGGTCGCGCAGCGCCTCCTCGATGGCGCGCAGCTGCTCGACCAGTTCGCCACTGCGGTCGGTCACTCGAGCGCCTCGGCCAGCAGGTCCGCCGGATGGCGCACGTCCAGCCCGGCGGCAGCGAGGTGCATCGCGCATCCCGGGTTGGCTGACGCCACCCGCGGCCGACCGTCGCCGGCGGCGCGCCGGATCGCCTCGACCTTCCGGTCCCGGATCTGGGTGGCGAGCGCGGGCTGGAGCGCGTTGTACGCGCCGCCCGCCCCGCAGCACAGCCCGTCATCGTCGGTCTCGGCGAGCTCGTACGCCCGGCCCAGAACCTCGCGGACGGCCCCGTCGGCATGCTGCACGTGGCGCAGATGGCACGGGTCTTGGACGACCACGCGCCCGCCGTCGGCGCGAACCGCAGGCGGGGGCTGTCGCGCGAGCCACTCGGAGAAGTCGCGGACTCGGGTGGCAAATGTGCGCGCCTCGTCGGTGTCGAGTAACCGGCCGTAGTCCTTCATGGCCGCGGCGCAGCCGGCGCTGTCCACCACGACCGGCGCCGTGCCCGGCAGGGCGGCGATGACCCGGCGGGCGAGACGGCGCGCCTCCTCTTCCCGCCCGGCGTGGACATGCAGGGCGCCGCAGCAGTCGGCGCCGCCGCGGGGGAGGCCCGGGCGTGCGCCGGTCGCGGCCATGACGCGGATCGCGGCGCGGTGGGTGTCCCGCTGCCACGCGTCCATGACGCACCCGGTGAAGAGGTAGGCGTCGGGAGCGTCGCCGGCGGGCACGCGCAGCCGGCGGGCCAGCGATCGCACGGAGAGGCGCGGCAATCCCAGTCGACGGGGAACGAGGTGCAGGCGCTGCGCGACCAGCAGCAACCAGGTCAGCGCGAGCAGCAGCCGGTGGCGGGGCAGCACCAGGCGGTACCCCAGCCACTCGGCAAGCCGGCGACGCCACCGCCGCTCGCTCCGCCGCTGTTCGTGGAGCACGCCGCGCGCCCCCTCCATCAGATGGCCGAAGGGCACCGACGACGGGCAGGCGGCTTCGCAGCCCCGGCACTGCACGCACTCCTCCATGTAACGCTCGAAGGTGGCGTCGAGCGGCGCGTCGCCGAACTGGACCGCCTGCATGGCGGCGATGCGGCCCCGGGGCGACGCGGCCTCGAGCCCGGTGACGCGGTACGTCGGGCAGTGTGGAAGGCACAGCCCGCAGGCGACGCAGGCGACCAGCTCGTTCTCGTCGAGCGTCAACACGCTCAGAAGGCTCATACGGGGAGGCGACCCGGTGAGAGCTTGCCGGCGGGGTCGAACGCGGTCTTGATGCGCGCCATCAGCTGCCGATTGGGCAATCCCGCGCCGAAGCCGTCGATCCCGTCGCCCTGCTCGCGCAACAACCACCCGCCGGCGGCCTCGGCGGCCTGACGCGCCTGCGCGAGGGGCGCCGGTCTGTCGGCGCCAACGTGCACGGTGCCGACACCGATCTCCGCGACCCAGCGGAGCCCGTCGACGCCGCCCAGCTCGTCGGCGAGCGCGCACAGACGGCCCGGTCGCACCGAGATCCGGCCGCGGTGGGGGCCGTCCGGCCACGCCGGTCCCCGGTCACCGGGCGTCAACCCCCCGGCGTGCAGCTCGGCGGCGACATCGTCGGGGTCGCCTTCGAGCAGCCCCCGGGTGTCGCCACCGTCCCAGGCGATGCACGACGGCCGGAAGCACCGGCGCCGCACCTCGAAGGGGTCACCCGAAGTCCCCGCCCAGGTCACGTGGCGCGGGCGCGGCTGGCACCGCAGCGTCACCTGCACGATGACCCCGATGGTCCCGAGCGAGCCCACCAGCAGGCGGGGCAGGTCGTAGCCGGTCACGTTCTTCACCGTCGGCCCGCCGCCCTTCACCACCCGGCCGTCGCCGGTGACGAACCGCACCTCCAGCAACCGGTCGCGCAACGAGCCGTAGCGCAGACGGCGGTAGCCCGAGAGCCCCGACGCGAGCGTGCCGCCGACCGTCGCCGCCGCCGGGTCGCGGGGATCGAGCACGCACTCCTGCCCGCCGTCCTCGAGAGTCGCGGCGAGGTCGGCGACGGTCGTGCCCGCCCCCGCAGTCACAGTCAGCTCGGCGGGGTCGTAGGAGACGACACCGGCCGGGGCTCGCACCTCGACACCGATCGGTGCCGGCCCCCCGACGTCCCAGTGGGTGCGACCCCCGACCGGCACCACCGTCTCGGCAGCCGCGATCCGGTCGCGCAGCTCTTCGAGGTCCGGGAGGGTGGCAGCGGTCGTCACGGTTAGATCCACGCGCCCGCGGGCACCCGCTGGAGCTCGCCGCACCGGCTCCCGCTCGGCAGGATCTTCTCCGGGTTGGCTCGCCCCGAAGGATCGAACGCGTCCCGCAGGCGCGCCTGGGCATCGAGATCGTCCGGAGTGAACACGAGTGGCATCGCGTCGCGCTTCTCGAGCCCGATGCCGTGCTCACCCGAGAGGACGCCGCCGGCGTCGACGCAGGCCCGCAGGATGGCATCGCCGGCCGCGTGCACACGCTCCCAGACCCCCGGCGTGCGCTGGTCGAACACGATGAGTGGGTGCAGGTTGCCGTCGCCGGCGTGGAACACGTTCATCATGGTGAGGTCGTACTCGGCGGCGATGGCGTAGACCTGGCGCAGCACGTCGACGAGCTTCGTGCGCGGCACCACCGCGTCGTGCAGGTAGTAGTCGGGGGCGATGCGGGCGATGGCGCCGAACGCCGACTTGCGCCCCTTCCACAGGAGCGCGCGCTCGGCGTCGTCGGCCGCGACCCGGACGGTCCGGGCCCCGTGCTCGTGCCCGACCCGGCGGACCGCCTCGACCTGGGCCTCCACTCCCGCGGGGAGCCCGTCCAGCTCGACCAGCAGCACCGCGGCCGCGTCCCGGGGGTAACCCGCCCCGACGAAGTCCTCGACCGCCCGGGTGATCTCGGCGTCCATCATCTCGAGCGCCGCCGGCACGATCCCGGCGGCGATGATGCCGCTGACGGTGGCGGCGGCGGCCTCGATCGTCGAGAAGTCGAGCAGGAGGGTGCGCACCGCCGGCGGGTTCGGGGTCAGACGGACGGCGATCCGGCCCGAGACGCCCATCGTGCCTTCACTCCCGACGAAGCACCCCCGGAGGTCGTAGCCGGGCGCGTCGGGCTCGAGGCCACCGAGCATCGCGACCGAACCATCGGCGAGCACGACCTCGACCGCCAGCACGTGGGCGGCGGTCACGCCGGCCGCGAGGCAGTGGGGGCCGCCGGCGTTGGTGGCGACGTTGCCGCCGATGGTGCAGGCCTGCTGGGAGGACGGGTCGGGCGCGTAGTGGAGCCCGAGGTGGTGGACGGCCCGACTCAGATCGAGGTTGAGGACACCGGGCTCGACCCAGGCCACCCGCTCGTCGGCGTCGACCTCGACGATCCGGTTGAGCCCGGTGGTGACGATCACCAGCGGATCACCAACGGGCGTCGCGCCGCCGGCGAGCCCGGTGCCGCTGCCGCGGGCGACGAACGGCCGGTCGTGCCAGGCGGCAATGCCTACAGCCGCGGCGAGCTGGTCCACGGTGCCCGGGAAGCAGACCGCAGCCGCCTGTCCCCGGTCGACACCGGCGTCGCGCTGGTACAACGCGAGCTCCAGCGGCTCGGCGCGCGCTCGGTCCGGGCCGAGCGCGGCCCGCAGGTCGGCCAACAACTTCCCGGTGGCATCGTCGATGAACGAAGCCTAGGACCGACCCCACTACGCTGCGTTCCATGGCGCGTAAGGGTCCCCGGGCGAACGGCAAACGGAACGGTGTCGGCCCGACCCGCGAGTGGGTGAGCTTCGATGACCCCAAGGAAGACGGCCGCCGCTGGCAGATCGACGTCACGTTCCTCACTTCGTCGTGGCAGTGCATCTTCGGCGACGGCTGCCAGGGCGTGCTCACCGAGCCCGCGCCCGAGATGGTCCAGGGATGTTGCTCGTACGGCGCGCACTTCTCCAACCGCAAGGACCGCGATCGTGTCGTGCGCGCCGCTCGCCAGCTCACCGACGACGAGTGGCAGTTCGCCAAGAGCGGCCGCAAGAAAGGCGTCTACGCCAAGTCGGGCAAGGACGAGGACGGCAAGCAGGAGTGGCGGACTCGTCTCGTCGACGACGCGTGCGTGTTCCTCAACCGCCCCGGGTTTCCCGCCGGCGCGGGCTGCGCGCTGCACGTCCACGCCATGCGCTCCGGCGAGCACCACAGCGACCTCAAGCCCGAAGTGTGCTGGCAGCTTCCGTTGCGGTGCGTCGACGAGGAGCAGGAGGACGGCACCGTCGTCTCGACCTTGTCGGAGTTCGGGCGTGATGGTTGGGGCGAGGGCGGCGAGGACTTCGCGTGGTGGTGCACGGAGGCACCCGAGGCGTTCACGGGCTCGGACCCCGTGTACAAGAGCCTGGCCGAGGAGCTGCGCAAGATGATGGGGACGGAGCTCTACGAGCGGGTCGCGCGATACCTCGACGGCCGGGGACGTTCGCAACCGCCGCCGGTGACGCACCCCTCCGAGGTCCCGGTCCGCTTCACCGGACGTCGCGGCACGGCGCGCCTGTCGACCCGGGGCTGATGCCCGACGACTACGCCGCGCTGCTCGCTGACCTCGAGGCTGAGCAGCTCGACACCCAAGCGGTGCTGCGCGACATCGAGGTCGACGAATGGTTCCGGGCCACGCCGGCCAAGGGATGGGACGTGCGCGACACGATCGCGCACCTCGCCGACACCGACGAGATCGCGGTCGACACCTGCACCGAGGGGGCGCGCCCGCTCAACGACTTCGCCACCACCCTCGCCTCGCCGGAGGACGTCACGCTCTGGGGAGTGCTGCGGGGTCGGCGCCGCCGCGGCACGGACGTGCTGGCGTGGTGGGAGGAGACGTCGGCGGTCGAGCGCGACACGCTCGCCCACCTCGACCCGGCGACGCGGGTGCCGTGGGGCCTCGGCATGCGCCCCAACTCGTTCGTGACCGCCCGATTGATGGAGGCGTGGGCCCACTCCCTCGACGTGCACACCGCGCTGGGCGTGGCAAAGCCCGCCCGCGATCGGCTCCGCCACGTCGCCTGGCTCGGCTACCGGGCGTTGCCCTATGCGTTCTCGGTCGCGGGACGCGAGCGGCCACCGGGCGAGCTCCGGGTCGAGCTCTCGTTGCCGTCGGGTGACCACTGCGAGCTCGGGCCCGCCGACGCGCCCAATCTCGTCACCGGGCCCGCCGACGAGTTCTGCCGGCTGTTCGTGCACCGCCTGACCCTGAGCGAAGCGACCGCGCTGCGAGCCGACGGCGACGGCGCCGTCGCGGCGTTGGAAGTCGCGCGGGCGTTCCTCTAGCCGGGCTAACTCACCCCGCTGACGAGGGCGCCGCCGTCGACGACGAGCGTCTCCCCCGTCAGCCACGCCGACGCGTCCGAGGCGAGGAACAGCGCGGCCCCGGCGAGATCATCCGGAACGCCCAGCCGGCGCATCGGAAGCCGGGCCGCGATCGCTTCCTCGCCGTGCTCGTACAGGGCCCGGGCGAAGTGGGTCTTCACCAGCCCCGGCGCCAGCGCGTTCGCCCGCACGCCGGGCGCGAGCTCGAGCGCGAGCTGGCGCGTGAGCTGCTGGAGCCCGGCCTTGGACGCGTTGTACATCCCGAGGCCGAGCGAGGGCCGGATGCCGCCGACCGAGATCACGTTGATCACCACGCCGCCGCGCTCCTGCATCCACGCCCGCCACGCCGCCTGGGCGAGGAACAGCGGCCCCTCCAGGTTTACCTCGAGCACCTTGCGGACCGCGCGCGCTTCGGTCTCGATGACCGGCCCGAACGTGGGGTTCGTCCCGGCGTTGTTGACGAGCACGTCGACCCCGCCGAGCGCGCTCACACAGTGCGCCACACCCGCCTCGATGGCCTCGGGGTCCCCGGTCGAGCCCGCGAACGTCGTCACCGTCCCGCCCTGGGCGGCGAGGGCGGTCTCCGTCTCGGCGAGCTCGTCGGGCTTACGGGCCATCACGCACACCGACGCGCCCGCGGCCACGTACGCCTCGGCGATCGCCCGCCCGATGCCGCGGGTTCCCCCCGTGACCAGCGCGGCCTTCCCGTCGAGCCGGAACGCCTTGCCGGGATCA
>JACDBD010000246.1 GCA_013695115.1 Actinomycetota bacterium
GCTCGGCGCGCTGCTCGCCCCGGGTGTGCCCATGCGCCGGGTGCTCGCCGCGATCGGAGCGGCGGCGCGCTGGATCGGGACGCGCCTCGTGGGCCTGTTCCAGCTCGGGGCCGGAGCTGAGGCCACCGACGACGCGCTCGGCATCGCCGAGGACGCCCCCCCGCCCGAGCTCTACGACTACGCCGTCGACGCCGAGCCGGTCGAGCTCACCGAACCCGCGGAACCAGAGCCGGAGACCCGGCCGGCCGTGTCGGTCGTCGAAGCCGCGGCGACGACCGTCGCCCCCGTGCCCCCGGGCGCGCAGATGGCCATCGACCTCGGCCCCGGGTTCCGGCCCGGGTCGTGGAAGCTCCCGCCCGCCAACCTCCTCAAGCGCGGGACCGACCGCCAGGTCGACCGAAAGCTGGTCGAGGAGGGGGGCCGGGTGCTCGAGGCCACGCTCAGCGAGTTCGGTGTCGATGCCCGCCTCGTCGGCATGACGGTCGGACCCACGGTGACGCGGTACGAGCTCGAGCTGGCTGCGGGGGTGAAGGTCAGCCGCGTGACCGCGCTCGGCCACGACATCGCCTACGCGATGGCCTCGCCCGACGTCCGTCTGCTCGCCCCCATTCCCGGGCGCAGCGCGATCGGGGTCGAAGTACCGAACCGACAGCGCCAGCTCGTCACCCTCGGCGACGTGCTCTCCACCACCGAAGCCAAGCAGGCCGCCCACCCGCTCGACGTCGGGCTCGGCCGCGACATTTCCGGACGCTCGGTCATGCTCAATCTCACCGACATGCCGCACCTGCTGATCGCGGGCGCGACCGGCGCGGGCAAGTCGAGCTGCATCAACTCGCTCGTTACCTCCGTCCTGATGCGGTCGACGCCGGACGAGGTGCGCCTCATCCTCGTCGACCCCAAGCGGGTGGAGCTCGGCGTCTACAACGAGCTGCCCCACCTCCTCACCCCGGTCGTCACCAACCCCAAGAAGGCCGCCAACGCCCTCGACTGGGCGGTGCGCGAGATGGACCTGCGCTACGAGCTGCTGGCCGACGTGGGTGTGCGCGACGTGACCGGCTACAACGCCGCCTTCGACCGGGGCGAGCTCGCGACGACGGACGACCCCGATCCCGCGACCGGCAAGGGCTACGAACGGCTGCCCTACATCCTCGTCGTGGTCGACGAGCTCAACGACCTCATGATGGTGGCGGCGCGAGACGTCGAGGCCAGCATCTGCCGCATCGCCCAGATGGCGCGCGCGGTCGGGATCCACCTCGTGATCGCCACCCAGCGGCCGTCGGTCGACGTGATCACCGGCGTGATCAAGGCCAACATCCCGAGCCGGCTTGCGTTCTCGGTCAGCAGCCTGGCCGACTCGCGGGTCGTCCTCGACCAGGCCGGGGCCGAGAAGCTCATCGGGCAGGGCGACATGCTGCTGCTCTCGGCCTCGTCGAGTCGGGCCCAGCGCATCCAGGGGTCGTGGGTCGAGGAGGACTGCGTGCGCAAGGTCGTGGCCCACTGGCGACGGCAGTGCGCCGAGCCCACCTACGTCGAGGGGGTCGCGGGGGACGACGCCACCGGCGGGAGCACCGCCGACGTCGGCGACGACGACGAGCTGCTCGCCCAAGCCATGGAGCTCGCGGTGCGCAGCGGGCTGGGCTCGACCAGCATGCTCCAGCGCAAGCTGCGCGTCGGCTTCGCCCGCGCCGGTCGGCTCATGGACCTGCTCGAGCGCAGGGGAGTGGTCGGGCCGTCGGAGGGCTCGAAGGCCCGCGAGGTCCTGATGACCGTCGAGGAGTTCGAACTGCTCCAACAGAGCGGGCAGATCTAGCACCCGACCGGGTGATCGATGTTTGCATTGTCGCTGCCACGTGAACCGTCAGGACATGCCCGGCGATCTGCTCGACCCCGACCGACCGACGATCACACTTCGACTTCGATCCAACGCAGACCTGGCCGGTGCGCGTCGTCAGCTGTTCGACGGGTTGACCAGGGCGGAGTTGAGTCACGAGGATGCAGATGATGCCGTGTTCGCCGTGTGAGAGCT
>JACDBD010000248.1 GCA_013695115.1 Actinomycetota bacterium
CGCTCTAGTCGGGAGACTCGGGTGACGCGCGCGTGCCGGCGGGGGTGGCGGTCGCGGCTGGCCCTTGCGTGTACGGCTGCCCCCGCCGGCCCAACCAGACGAACCACGCCGCGGTGCCCACGCACACGATCGCGCTGACCCACGCGTTGATCCGCATGCCGAACACCTCCTGGGCGGGGTCGACGCGGAGCTGCTCGAAGAAGAACCGCCCGAACGTGTAGCCCGACAGCCAGAGCGCGACGGTCTGGCCCTTGCGGAACCGGAACCGCCGCTCGGCCCACAACAGGACGCCGAGCAGGATCAGGCAGTAGATCGACTCGTAGAGGAACGTCGGGTGGAACGTCGGCTCGGCGAGGAACTCGGCCGGCCGGTGGGCGGGATCGATCTCGAGGGCCCAGGGCAGATCGGTGGGCTTCCCGTACAGCTCCTGGTTGAACCAGTTGCCCCACCGCCCGATTGCCTGGGCGGTGAGAACGGCGGGCGCCATGCAGTCCATGAGCACGAGCGTCTCGAGGTGCTTGACCCGGGCGAGCACGACAACCGCGATGACCCCGCCCGCGATCACACCCCAGATCGAGAGGCCGCCCTCCCAGATCTTGACCGTCCCGACGATCCCGCCCTCGTCCCAGTCGTACCCCGTGAACAGGTGGTACACGCGGGCCCCGACCACGCCCCCCACGACGACCCACACCACCAGCGCCGAGAAGTCGTCGCGGTCGTAGCCCCGACGGACCCAGCGGGTCTCGGCGATCTTGCTCCCGACCAACACGCCGATCGCCAGCAGCAGGCCGTAGGCGTGGAGCGGTAACGGGCCGAGGTCGATGGTGCCGTTGGACGGGCTCGGGATCGACGCCAGCACGGCGCCCATCATCGCAGGAGCGGCTTCAAGATCGAGGCCGCTTCGTGTCGATAGGTTGGGATGATGCCTTTCCCCCGTGACCACCGAGGACGGCTCGCAACCGCAGTCGATCTGCGGGCCGTGATGCGCACCACCCGGATCGCCCTCGCCCGGCTGCGCCGCCAGCGCGAGCCTCGCTAGGCGTCCGCGGGCGAGCAGCGCGACGAACCACGTGACGGTGAGCATCTTCTCGACCCGTCCCGAACCCGAGCCGCCCGCGGCGGGGCAGGAGTCGGTGTGGGACTACCCGCGCCCGCCTCGGCTCGAGCCGGTCGAACGTCACCTCGTCGTCGTGCTCGGAGGCGAGACGATCGCCGAAACGGTGCGGGGCTTTCGGGTGCTCGAGACCAGCCATCCGCCGAACTACTACTTCCCTTCCGACGACGTCGTGCCGGGCGCGCTCGACCCGTCCGCGGGCCGGTCGTTCTGCGAGTTCAAGGGCCGGGCGCAGTACTTCTCCGTGCGGAGCGGCGACCGATTCGAGCTGGATGCGGCGTGGGGATACGAGCGCCCCAGTCCTGCGTTCGAGGCGATCACTGGGCACGTCGCGTTCTACCCGGCGCGGATGGATGCGTGTTTCGTCGACGGCACGCTGGTCACACCGCAGGAGGGAGGGTTCTATGGCGGGTGGATCACGCCCGACGTGGTCGGCCCGTTCAAGGGCGGGCCGGGCAGCCGCGGCTGGTGATCCGCTCGCGGGCTATTTGACCAGGCGCGACATGCGCCGGTCGGCCAGCGGCTTGCCTCCCGTCTGGCACGCGGGGCAGTAGGTCACCTCGTAAGACTCGTACGACACCCGCCGGAGGGTGTCGCCGCAACGGGGACAGGGCGTGCCGTACCGGCCGTGCACCACGAACTTGTCGCCGAGCTTCGGCTCCGACAGGCCCCCGGTGCGAGCGCGCTCGCCGGTGAGCGCGTCGGCAAGCGTGTCGCGGATGGCGTCGAGCAATTGCTCGCGCTCCTCGGCGCCGAGCGAGCCGAGCGTCGCGTAGGGCGAGAGCCGGGCGCGCCAGAGCGCGTCGTCGGTGTGACCGCGGCCGAGGCCGGCCACCGCTCGCTGGTCGCGGAGCAGCGTGTGGACGCGTCGGCGGTCGTTGCCCTCGCGGATCAGTCGGGCGAACTCGTCCGAGTCGGGCTCGGGGCCCAGCTTCGCCAGGGGGCCGCCGTCGCCGCCAGCCAGCACCCACCACCCCGCCTTGCGCTCGGTGCCGTGCTCGCGCACGAGCAGGGCGACGCGGTTGTCGAAGCGGAAGCGGACCACGCCGCCCTTGCCGCCGCGCGTCTTCTTGGGCGGGTCCTCGACGTCGACCCGGCCGGCCTGCGACAGGTGGACGAGCAGGCGAGGACCGTCGAAATCGAGGATGAGGTACTTGCCGCGGCGCCCGGTTCGTCGCAGCGTGCGCCCGACGAGCGATTCGGGCGGCGGTGCGACCGTCTTGAGGCCGGAGAACCCGATCGGCTCGACGGCTTCGAGCGCGGCGCCGCCGACGGCGTGCTCGAGCCGCTCCGCCAATGCCTGCATCTGGGGAAGCTCGGGCACGAGATCAGGGTAGGCCGCGCTCCGGATCGTGGCGGCCCGGTCACTCGACGGCTCGGTTCACCGGCTGAGCTCGACCGGGCGCAGGGCCGCGAGCAGCAGTCCGATCAGCATTCTCGGGGGTGAGGGTCGATCGCCCGTTCACGGCGACGTCGGTGATCCGCGGGCCGAGGCGGGTGCAGACGAAGAAGAGGTAGAGCAGCCCTACCAACACTGCGCACGCGATCGCAGCGCGAGGAGCCGCCGGACCGCGCTACCCGCTGGAGCTGACTGCACCTGCGCTCTGGTCGTAGGTCGGCGCGCCCTTCGCCCACGCGGGGCCGTCACCCCAGTTGCGGCGGGTGCGCTTCTTCGGGTGGTCGGGGTCGTGCTGCGCGCACGCGTCGACGTAGGCCTTCATCGTTCGCTGACCTTCCGGGAGCGACCAGAAGTCCTCCTCGAGCGAGAACCGGCCGTTCCCGGCGTACTGGAGAACGGTCATGCCGGGAAAATCGATCGCCGGTTGCGACGCGTCGGGGTGGTCGCGCCGGTTCTGCATGTACACGACGACGCGCTCGCTCAGGTCGCACACGTGCCATTCGTAGACCGTGTACAGCTCCCCGAACTCCACCATGATCGGCTTGATCCAGGCGCGTACCTCCTCGCGGCCGTGCTTGTCGCCGAGGATGTGCTCGACGTAGGTGACGTCCTCGGTGAAGAGCTCGACCCAGGCATCCCAGTCCTCGTTCACCGCCCCCGCCTGCCAGTAGGCGCGGAACGCCTCCTCCACCTCGTCGAGGTCGTAGGTCGTCAACTCGGTTACCTCCTCAGTCAGGACTTGTGGGGACGGCGCCGGCCGCGGGGGCGATCCTGCATCCGGCGCAAGATGATCTGGCGGCGCTCCTGGAGCTCGCGGAACGTGAGCCCCTCGATGTCGGCTGACAAGCCGAACCCGGCCTTGACCGCCTCGAGGTCGAGCGCGGCCCGGGTGGGGTCGATGCCGATGTCGTGCACGATCCGCTCGCCGTGGTGTTCGGTGAAGTACGTGTACAGGTGGGCGATCTCACCGAGGATGTCGACGTCGGGCGCCAGGGTCGCGGTCGCCGCGTTCAGGAACATCAGGTTCTTCACGAACAGCATGAGCTCCTTGGGGGCGCGGGCGCCGTAGCCGAGCAGCTTCTTCGTGAGGTCGCTGAGCTCGGCGACGAGCTCGTCGGCCGACATCTGGGTCGGGTCCTTGACCGGCCCGTCGAGCCCGAGATCGTGCACGACCGCGTCCAGGTCGGTGTCGAACGGGAACGCGCCGAGGTCGCGCAGCGCGGCGAGCTGACCGACGACGTCGCCGGTCGTGCCCGTAACCAAGAGGCGCAGGAACGCCAGCCGTTGGGGCTCGTCGAGGCGGCCGGTGATGCCGAAGTCGAGGAGCACCGTTCGCCCGTCGGGCTGCACGAACAGGTTGCCGCCGTGCAGGTCGCCGTGGAAGACGCCGTGGAGCATCGCGCCCTCGAGCGCGGCGATGAGCCCCGAGCGCAGCAGCGCGCTGGTGTCGATGCCGGCGGCCTTCATCGACTCGACATCGTCGAAGGCGAAGCCCCGGAGGCGCTCCATCACCAGGACCCGCCGCGTGACGAGCGTGGGGTGGGGCCGGGGGACGACCATCGTGCGCTGCCCGGTCTGCGCCAGCACCCGGGCGATGTCGAGCATGTTCTCGGCCTCGAGGCGGAAGTCGAGCTCCTCGACGATCGTCTCCGCGAACAGCTCGACCAACGCGGGCGGGTTGGCCAGCGCCGACACCGGGATCCGGCCCACCAACTTCGGAGCGAGCCAGGCCATGGCGGAGATGTCCGACCGCACCAGCGCCGCCACCCGGGGCCGTTGCACCTTGACGACGACCTCCTCACCGGTGGTGAGCCGGGCGGCGTGCACCTGCGCCACCGATGCGGCCGCCAACGGCTCCTCGTCGAAGGACGCGAACAGGGAGTGGAGCGGACGGCCAAGGTCGCGCTCGACGACCGCGCGCACGTCGGCGAACGACTCGGCGGGAACGTGGTCGCGCAGCAGCCGGAACTCGGTCACGAGCTCGGGCGGGAACAGGCCCTCGCCACCCGAGAGGATCTGGCCCAGCTTGACGTAGGTCGAGCCCAGCCGCTCGAACGCGCGCCGGAGACGCTGGGAGATCCGGGCGCGGGAGTCCGGGCGGCGCCGTTCGCGGAGGTACCAGAGGCCGACCGCGGGGACCAGCGCCCGGAGGACGCGCGTCAGCCGGCCGAGCGGCGGGACCCGTCCGGGACGGAGCAACCGCGGGACCTCGGCGCGTGTCCGCGCCCGTTCCTCGTCGAGGCCGGCGCGCCAGTCGAGCCGGTCGGGCTCGACCACCCAGGGGCCGTGATCACTGAACGCGCCCAGCGCGAGGTCGGGTGACGGGACGGCCGGCTCGGGCACGAGGCCAACGTAGCTGCGCACGCTCAAGTAGCAGCTGCCATGGTCGGACAGGCGGCGGGGTTTGCCCGCCGCCGGACCGCCAGCTGCGTGCGGAGCGGCGAGCCAAGCGAGCGCGACCGGAGAGGGGGACAGGCAGCGGGGTTTCCCCGCCGCCGGACCACCAGCTGCGTGCGGAGC
>JACDBD010000257.1 GCA_013695115.1 Actinomycetota bacterium
CCCGGGCCCCACTCCTGTTCTCTCGTCTTGCGACGAGTGTTCGCTAACCGGCCTTGATGCTCTCGTCGATGGTCTCGACGCTGCCGTCGGCCGCGAACTCCCAGGTGTCGTACGCGCCCTTGCCCGGCTCACCCTTCTTGGTGAAGTCGAGCGGGCCCGCCGCGCCCTGGTAGTTGATGTCCTCGCCGTCCCCGAGCAGGGCCACGCACTCCTCGTAGAGGCTGCACTTGGTGCCCTTCTTGGTGACGGCGTTGATGCCCTTGGCGATGTCCTGGGACGCATCCGACTCGGCCGCGGTCGCCGCCAGCGCGGCGATCACGACGCAGTCGTACGAGTGACCCGAGAAGATCGTGTCGGTCCCCGGCGAGAACGCCTGGAACCGCTCCTGGAACGTCTCCTCGCCGTCGGCGGGAGCCGCCGACGGAGCCGTCCCCCTGATCCCCTCCACGACCGCCGGGTTGTTGGCGTCGACGTTCTCGAAGAAGGTCGCGCTCTGGATGCCGTCCGTGCCGTACCACTGCAGATCCGCCGGCCCGACGCCCGCTTCGATGGCGGCCGTGAGCACGGCACCACCCTCGTCGAAGGCGATCATCGCGACCGCTTCGGGGTCGGCTTCCGAGATCTGCTCGGCCACGTCGTCGTAGCTCGTGGCCTCGGGGTCGTAGAGGATGACGTCCTGGACGTCGGCACCGGCGCCGTCGAGCTCCTTCTCGAGGAACTCGGCGAAGCCCTCGCCGTACTCGTCGCTACGGGCGACGATGACCACGTCCGAGTTCCCGTCGTCCACCACCAGGTCGGCGAGCACCTGCGACTGCAGGTTGTCGGGCGGGGCAGTCCGGAAATACCGGCCCTTGTCCGGGTACGTCGTGAACTGCACACCCGTGTTGGACGGCGAGCACTCGACCACGCCCGCACCGGTGATCTTGTCGATCACCGACAGTGTGACGCCCGAGGCCGCCGCGCCCACGATCACGTCGACGTCCTCCTGGAGGAGCCGGTCGGTGGCCGCGTTGGCGACGTCGGGATCGGTGCCGTCGTCGGTGAGGGTCACCTCGGCCGGCGCGCCATTCACGCCGCCGGCGGCGTTGATCTCCTCCACGGCCATGTTGGCGGCGTCGATCATGGGTGGCCCGAGGAAGTCGAGCGCCCCGGTCTGCGGGAGCAGGAGCCCGTATTTCAGGACCCCGTTCGACTCGCGGTCGGGCGCGTCGCCACCGGCGCCGGCCGAGCCGGCGGAGACGGCAACCACCAGACCGGCGGCGGCACCCACGGCGGCGAGCCGCAACCATCGCTTGCTCTTCATACGTTCCCCCTGTTTTCCGAGTGGCCCGCCCGGAGCCGTGATGCGCGGGGACGGGCTCGGTTGCGGACCCAACTCTAACGACACCAGGCGCGTGATGCCGGGCGCGGGCGCGAATCCTGACGGTCACGTCATGACGAAGGGCACGGGTAGCCTGCCGTCGATGGCCGCCCCATCGAGCTTCGACCGGTCGGAGGCCCTGCGCCGGCTGGGCGAAGAGCGCTTCGACGTGCTCGTCGTCGGTGGTGGGATCACGGGTGCGGGGGTCGCGCTCGACGCCGCCTCTCGGGGCTTTCGTACCGCCCTGGTCGAGCGGCACGACTTCGCGTCGGGCACGTCGTCGAAGTCGTCGAAGCTCATCCACGGCGGCCTGCGCTACCTCCAGCAACGCGAGTTCGTGCTCGTGTACGAGAACCTGGCCGAGCGTCAGGTGGCGCTGCGCAACGCCCCCCACCTGGTGCGGGTGCTGCCGTTCCTGGTCCCGCTCATGACGCGGGACGGGCTGTTCAACCGCAAGCTCGCCCGGGCGTTCGGGACCGCGCTGTGGATGTACGACCTCACCGGCGGGCTGCGCATCGGCAAGCGCCACTCGCGCATCTCCAAGGAGAAGGCGCTCGTCCACATGCCCACCCTGCGACCCGACCGGCTGTCGGGCGCGTACGTGTACTACGACGCCCGCACCGACGACGCCCGGCTCACGCTGGCGCTGTGCCGCAGCGCCGCCGCCCACGGTGCCGTTGTCGCCAACTACGCCGGCGTGACCGGGGTGCTCAAGGACGATCAGGGCAAGGTACGGGGCGCCCGCATCGAGGCCGACGGGGAGTCGATCGAGGTGGGCGCGGACAGCGTGGTGAACGCGGCCGGGGTCTGGGCCGACGAGGTCCGGCGCCTCGACGAGGGCAACGATCCCGACTCGCTCCGGCCGGCCAAGGGCATCCACATCACCGTGCCGTGGGCCAAGGTCCGCAACGACATGGCCGCCATCATCCCCGTGCCCAAGGACAAGCGCTCGGTGTTCGTGGTGCCCTGGGGTGACCTCACCTACGTCGGGACCACCGACACCGACTACGACGGCCCCATCGACGATGCGCAGTGCGCGCCCGAGGACATCGCCTACCTGCTCGGCGCGCTCAACGCCACGGTGACAGAGCCGGTCACCGAGGCCGACGTCGTCGGCACCTGGGCGGGATTGCGCCCGCTGCTCCGCGACGCGACGAGCGAGCGTACCGCCGACCTGTCGCGGCGCCACGCCGTCGGCCGCTCCGAGAGCGGGGTCGTGACCGTCACCGGCGGGAAGCTCACCACCTACCGGAAGATGGCCGACGACACCGTCGACGTCGTCGCCGCGTTCCTGGGCAAGCGCCGCCGGCGGTGCAGGACGAAGCGGCTGCGGCTGGTGGGCGGAGAGGGGTTCGAGGCGCCGGCCGAATCGCTCGAGCCCAGCACGCACTCCCACCTCGCCGGGCGCTACGGGACCGAGGCCGACGCGGTCCAGGAGCTGATCGAGGCCGACCCCGCGCTGGGCGAGCCGTTGGTGCCCGGGCTCCCCTACCTGCGGGCGGAGGCGGTGTTCGCGGTCCGCCACGAGATGGCGCGCACCCTCGACGACGTGCTGGCCCGCCG
>JACDBD010000275.1 GCA_013695115.1 Actinomycetota bacterium
AGCTCGTCTTCTTCGAGGGGCATTGGGTCGGGCGCGACCAGCTCGCGGCCGCGGCCGCCGATCTCGCCGAGGCCCTCCGCGACGCGGGCGTCGAATCGGGCGAGGTCGTGGCGTCGCTGGTGCCGACCTCACCGGCGGCGGTGGCGGCGATGTTCGGGGTGTGGGCGGCGGGCGCTGCGCTCCTGCCGTTGAACGTCCGCTTGACGCCCGACGAGCGCGCCAAGGTGATGACCGAGGTCCGCCCGGCGGCGGTCGTGGAGCTCGAGGACGACCGGCTCTCGGTGGTTCCGGTGCCGGATGCCCAACCCGTGGACCGGGAGATCGCACTCGTCCTCTACACGTCGGGGACCACCGGGCAGCCCAAGCCGGTGATGCTGCGGCACCGGTCGGTGCTGGCGGGGATCGACGCGGTGCTCGACACCATCGGCCTGCGCGCCGCGGCGAAGAAGTCGTCGTCGCCCATGCCCAACCTGGTGCCGTTCTCGCTCAACCTGTGGTCGGGCCTCTACAACGTCTGCTTCTCCCTGCGCGTGGGCGCGCCGATCGTGCTGATGCGCGCGTTCGACCCGGGGGAGTTCGCCAGCCTCGTCCGGCGCTTCGGGATCAAGTCGTCGGTGCTCGCGCCGGGCATGCTGGCCATGCTCCTCGATGATCCCGGCGTCAACGACCTCGCGCCCCTCCGCTTCGTCCGCAACGCCACCGCGCCGCTCTCGCCCGAACGGGCGCGGGCGTTCCGCGAGCGCTTCGGGGTCGTGGTGCTCAACGGATACGGCCAGAGCGAACTCGGGGGCGAGGTCGTGGGTTGGAACGCGGCCGACGCCCGCGAGTTCGCCGACACCAAGCTCGGCGCGGTCGGGCGTCCCCACCCGGGCATCGAGGTCAGCATCCGCGGCGAGGGCGACGAGCGCCTTCCCGCGGGAGAGGTGGGCGAAGTGTGCGTGCGCTCGCCCTACGTCATGGCCGGGTACCTCGCCCGCGAGGCGGAGTCCGCCCGCTTCACCGATGACGGGCTGCTCCGCACCGGCGACCTGGGCCGGTTCGACCACGACGGGTTCCTCTGGCTCGAAGGGCGCCGCTCCGAGCTCATCAATCGCAGCGGGCTCAAGGTCT
Organism: Actinomycetota bacterium; assembly: GCA_013695115.1. Taxonomy (GTDB): domain Bacteria; phylum Actinomycetota; class Acidimicrobiia; order IMCC26256; family JACDBD01; genus JBPCMN01. The sequence goes on from JACDBD010000275.1 coordinate 1,111, forward strand.
TCCCCGGTGAGGTGGAGGAGGCGCTGCGCGACCACGCCACGGTCGGAGACGTGGCGGTGGCGGCGATGCCCGACGACCGCGTCGGCGAGGTGCCGTGGGCGTTCGTGGTCCCGCGAGCGGGCGCGGCCCTCGACGACGCCGAGCTCGAAGCGCACGCGCGCGAGCGCCTCGTGCCCTACAAGGTGCCCGCCCGCTTCGTGGCCGTCGACGCCCTGCCCCGGAACGAGGTGGGCAAGGTCGTGCGGCGGGAGCTCCAGGCCCGGTTCTCGGCATGAGTGCGGCGCGGGTCGCGATCGACGAGGGCACGCCCGTCGACGACGCGCGGGCTGCCGTGCGCGGATGGGTGGAGACCGCGGTCCCTCGCGACTGGCGCGACGCCGTCGCCCGGGGCGGACTGGTCGAGCTTCGTCGGGTCCGCCCCCGTGCCGTCTACGAGCAGTGGTACCCGACGTTCGCGGCGAGTGGGCTGGTCGCGCCGACGTGGGCCCCCGAGTACGGCGGCCTGGGAGTCTCGAACGCGGTCGCCCGCGTCATCGACGACGTCCTCGCGCCCCATCACCTGGGCCGGCTCAACCCCCTGGGGCTGAGCCTGGCCGGCCCGACGCTGCTGGCGTGGGGATCGGAGGACCAGCGGCGCCGCTACCTCCCGCCCATCGTCCGCAACGAGGAGCGGTGGTGCCAGCTGTTCAGCGAGCCCGGCGCCGGCAGCGACCTGGCCTCGCTGGCGACGAAAGCCGAGCGCGACGGCGACGAGTGGGTCCTGACCGGCCAGAAGGTGTGGAGCACCTGGGCCCACGAGTCGCAGTTCGCGCTGACGCTGGCCCGCTCGAACCCCGACGTCCCCAAGCGCGAGGGCATCACGTACTTCATCGTGCCCGTCGACGCCGCCGGCGTGTCGGTGCGTCCGTTGCGCCAGATGACGGGGGAGGCCGACTTCAACGAGGTCTTCCTCGACGGGGTGCGGATCTCGGACGGCATGCGCATCGGCTCCGTCGACGAGGGCTGGAAGGTGGCGAACGCCACCCTGTCGGGCGAGCGGCAGATGATCTCCGGCACCGGCGCCGGTGGGGTCGACCGCATCGGTGGCCGCTCGGTCGAGCGACTCGTGGCCCGGCTGCGCGAAAGCGGCGACGACCCGGTCGCTCGTCAGCGGATCATGGGGCTGTACGCGACCGAGCGGGCGTTGGCGTGGACCAACGCCCGGGCTCGCGACGCGCGCAAGGCGGGCCGTCCGCCGGGCCCGGAGAGCTCGATCGGCAAGCTCCTCGCGGCGGAGCTCAACCAGGCCATTCAGGAGGAGTGGCTGCGCCTGTGCGGGCCCACGGCCATGGCCCGCGGCGACGGGGACGACGACACCGGCGCGGTGGTGCACGGCTTCCTGCGCAGCCGGGCCAACACCATCGAGGGCGGGACGTCGGAGGTGCAGCGCAACGTCATCGGCGAGCGCGTCCTCGGCCTGCCCCGGGAGCCCGATCAGTTCCGCGATGCCCCCTGGCGGGACGTTCCGCGGAGCTGAACGCGAACAAGGAGGCGTACTCTGCAGCGAGTGGGTGCGGCAGTAGCGACCACACTCGTGACGACGTGGCGTCCGAGCGAGCGCCCGCGGCGCAGGTACCCTGCGCCGCAGCGAGCGAGGCAATAGCGGTGGACATCCGGCTCCCGGGCTCGTACACCGAGGGCGCGGCCCGCTTCCGCGCCGCCGCTGACGTGCAGGGCGCCGCGCTCGAGCGCCACGAGCACGGGCTCCATGGCCCCGACGGCGACGCGCTGGCGATCGACGTCGCCCGTCTGGGCTCGACCGCGGCCGACACGGTGCTCGTAGTCATGTCGGGCACGCACGGGGTCGAGGGATTCGCGGGCTCGGCGTGCCAGGTGCACTGGCTCGAGAGCGGTGGCGTCAAGGCCGCGACCGATGCCGGTCTCGGTGTCCTCCTCGTCCACGCGCTCAACCCCTACGGGTTCGCCTGGGTCCGCCGCGTGAACGAGGACAACGTCGACCTGAACCGCAACTGCGTCGACTTCTCGGCTGCCCTGCCCGAGAATCCCGGGTACGACGAGCTCGCCAACGCGCTCGTGCCCGAGCGCTGGGACCAGGAGACTCAGGACGTCACCACCGCCCGCGTCCTCGACTACGCCAGCCGCCACGGGTTCCCGGCGCTCCAGGCCGCGATCAGCGGCGGCCAGTACCGCCATCCCGCCGGGCTGTTCTTCGGCGGCTCGAACCCCTCGTGGTCACGCGAGATCCTCCACGAAGTTGTGGACACGCACCTCGGGCGGAGGAGCCGCGTCGCCGTCATCGACTTGCACACCGGGCTCGGGCCGTTCGGTGTCGGCGAGCTCCTCGGTCCCCGGCCGATCACACCGGCGTGGGAGCGGGCCCGGTCCTGGTACGGCGAGCTCACGACGCCGGGCGAGGCCGAGTCGGTGTCGGCGGCGGTGAGCGGCGACGTCCTCGACGGCATCGAGCGGCAGTTGCCCGACGACGTCGAGTACACGCCGGCGGCCATCGAGTGGGGGACCGTCGACGTCGTCGAGGTCTTGCAGGCGCTGCGGGGTGACGCCTGGCTGCACGCCCACGGGGACCCGAACGGGTCGGACGCGGCTCCGATCAAGGCAGCGTTGCGGGCGGCGTTCGCGCCCGACGATCCCGAGTGGGCGCGGCTGGTGGGGGTTCGGTTCGAGGAGGTCGTCGGGCAGGCTGTGGCCGGGCTCGCGGGTTAGGGATGGGGGAGAGCATGCGGTTCGAGGGCAAAGTCGCGGTCGTCACCGGCGCGGGACGGGGGATCGGCGAGGAGTACGCCAAGGCCCTGGCCCGGGAGGGCGCCGCGGTCGTCGTGGCCGAGCTCGACGCCGACGCCGGCGAGCGCGTCGCCAAGGAGATCGAGCAGGACGGGGGCAAGGCGGTCGCGGTTGCCACCGACATCGCCAATGAAGATTCGACACTGGGGATGGCGAAGGCGGCGTCCGACGTGTTCGGCGGCGTCGACTACCTCGTCAACAACGCCGCGATCTACGGCGGCATGGAGCTCCACGGCCTGACCACCATGCCCATGTCGTACTGGGAGAAGTTCATGTCGGTGAATATGACCGGCGCGGTGCTCTGCACTCGCGCGGTGTTCGGCTCGATGGCAGAGCGGGGCGGCGGCGCGATCGTGAACCAATCGTCGACAGCGGCGTGGATGGGTGTGGGCTACTACGGCATCGCCAAGCTCGCGCTCCACGGGATCACCGGGTCGTTCGCGCGCGAGCTCGGACCGATGAACATCCGCGTGAACGCGATCGCGCCGGGGCCGACCGACACCGAGGCGACGCGCTCCACCGTCGACGACTCGATCATCCAGGGCCTGCTCGCCTCCATGCCGCTGAACCGGATGGGCACACCCGCCGAGCTGGCCGGCGCCTGCCTGTTCCTGCTCTCGGACGACGCCCGCTGGGTCACCGGCCACGTTCTCAACGTCGACGGCGGTCAGGTCATGCGCGTCTGAGCCGCCCCAACGCCGCGAACGGGTTGAAACGCGTTCTCGTTCGTGCGATGCTCGCCGCCCACATTCGGCGGTTTGGGGGGATCAGCCGATGAGCAGGCGGGCAGCCGTGGTGGTGCTCGTGGCCGCGCTGGCAGCGGCCGCGTGCGGATCGCGCGTCGACGAGCCGTCGACGATCGCGGGCGGCGGCGGGAGCGGCGACGGAG
>JACDBD010000295.1 GCA_013695115.1 Actinomycetota bacterium
CTCGATCGGCGTGTCGATCATCGTGACGGGCTCGGTCGTCTCGGCCATCACGCGTCCTCGGGGACGAACGCCTCGATGTCGTGGATGTCGCCCACCCGCTCGTGCCGCCAGCGGGGCTGCACCCGCAGGCCCGTCGTCATCCGGGCTTCGTCGCCGGCGTCGACGACGTGCACCATCGCGGTGTCGGCCCCGTCGAGGCGGATGAGCGCCCAGGCGAACGGCCGGTCGAGCGGGTGCTTCTCGTGCGGGCGGTGCACCCACGCCCAGGTCGTCACCTCACCCCCCGGTCCGACATCGACGAACGCGTCGTCGCCGAGCGACTCGCCGGTCACCGGGTCGTACTCGTTCGGCGGGCAGTGCACCCGCCCGTCGGTGCCCCGGATGCCCTCGATGCGCCCGTCGCGCAACGACGTGAAGAAGCGCCCGATCACCGGGCCGGTCGACCGCGTGTACGGGTACTCCAGGATGTTGGGAGCTTCGAGGACGTCCGGATCGGCCATCGCGCCAAATGAGAACACGTTCTCGTGCCGGGTCGCAACCGCGCCTACATTCCTGCGCATGCCGCTGCCGCCCGATCCGCGCACCACCTACGACCCCACCGACCCCGCCGAGGATGCCCCACTGGCGGGCAAGCACCGGCTCGTGCGGGAGACCAAACGACTGGTCGAGCTGGTGGCGCACCTCGACGCCGACGAGACCGACCCCGCGGAGCTCGCCGCGCTCGCCGACACGGTCGCGGCCGCGGCCGACCGGGCCGAGCCCCACCCGAGCCTCCACGCCAAGGGCGGCCTCGCCGGGGTCACCAGCCACCAGGGGGCGCTGCTCGAGCGCAGCGGGATCAGCGGCCGCAGCAACCCACTGGCCGCGCCGGTCCAGTGGCACGAGGACAGCGGCGACGTGCTCCATGCCTGGGCGACGTACTCGCCCGCATACGAGGGCCCGCTCGGCCACGTGCACGGTGGTTTCGTGGCCGCGGCGTTCGACGACGTGCTCGGGTGCGCGCAGATGAAGTCGGGCCAGGCCGGCTACACCGGGACGTTGACCATCAAGATGCTGCGCCCCACCCCGCTCGGGAAGCGCATCGACTACGCCGCCGGCGTCGACCGGGTGGACGGCCGCAAGATCTACGTCTGGGGCACCTCGGAATGCGAGGGCGAGCGCCTGGGCGAGGCCGAGATCGTCTTCATCGCTCCGAAGAGCGGGATGCCGCGGTGAGCGCGATCGCCGATCGTTACCGTCGGCACGCCGAGGCGTTCGAGCGCAAGGTCGCGGCGGTGCGCGCCGAGCAGTGGACCAACCCGTCGCCGTGCCAGGCCTGGAACGCCCGGGACCTGGTTGACCACATCGTCTCCATGCACGGTTACATGCTGCGACCCGTAGACCGTGAGCTCAGCCCCGCGCCATCGGTGAAGGACGACCCGCTGGCCGCGTTCCAGAGCGCCCGCGCCGACGTCGAGGCCGTACTGGGCGATCCCGACCTCGCCGGTGTCGAGTGCGACACTCCCAACGGCCGCATGCCGGTCGAGCAGCAGATCGACGAGGTCGTCAGCGACGACATGCCGCTCCACGGGTGGGACCTCGCCCGGGCCACCGGGCAGGACGACACGATGGATCCCGAAGACGTCGAGCGACTGTGGTCGAGCACGACGGCGATTCCGGCCGAGTTGATGGAGAAGTACCGGACACCGGGCGCGTTCGGTCCCGGGGTGGAGGTGTTCGGTCCGGAGGTGAAGATCCCCGACGACGCCTCGCGTCAGGACCGGTTGCTCGGTCTCATCGGGCGCGACCCGGGCTGGGCCGCGCCGGGCTAGAAGCCGAGGCGCATGCAGACGCGCGTGCGCGGATCGAGTCCGTTGTCGGCTTCGCGTGCTCTTACTGCGGCGAGCTCGGGCGTGAGCTCAGCGTCCGTGAGCGTTCGGAACCCACGCCGCTCGTAGTACGGCGCGTTCCACGGGACGTCGACGAACGTCGTCAGGGTCACGGCCGGCATCGCCCGGTCCCGGGCCCAGGTCGCGATGTGGTCGATCAGCCGCCGGCCGTAGCCCTGGCGGTGGTGACGGGGGTGCACCGACACCTGCTCGATGTGGGCACATCCGTCGACGATATCGACGAGCGCGAAGCCGATGGGCGCATCGTCGGCGTCGGCGAGGACCCAGGCGTGGCCGCGATCACGGTACTTGCGCAGCTCGTCGAGCGACGGCGGTTCGTCCTTTGCGATCTCCTCCATGCCGATCTCGGCAAAGAGTTGCCCGGCGGCCCGCTCGATCTCCCGCAGGGCACCGAAATCATCCGGAGCCGCCGGGCGGATGGTCGGCTCAGGCAACTGCGTGGGCGGCGACGGCACGCGCGACCTCCGCCCACCGCTCTCTCGACCCGGGGTTGTCGTTCCACGCGGTGGTCGCGAAGTAGGAGATCACCCGGTCGGCGACGCCCCGGTACCGATCGACGATGGCGTCGGCGAGCCCGTCCCAGGTCGACGTCAGGCTGAACACCTCGAGCATCTCGTCGGTGAACGTCTTCGCCATCCCGGGGATGTCTCCCGCGGCCTGCTGCTCGTGCAGCGTCTCCGACGTCCCTTCCCAGCCGTGGAGCTCGAAGATCCGCGAGTAGGTGCGGGTGGAGCCGTAGAACGCGAGCTGGAGGCGGGCCCGGTCGCGCCAGGTCGCGCGCTCCTCCTCGGTGTCGCCGACGATCGCCAGCAGCGGGCACACGATCGCGATCTCGCCGAGGTCGCGCCCCGCCGTGCGAGCCCCGGCCTCGATGTTGGGGCGAACGACCTCGTCGAGGTACCGCAGCGAGTGCAGCGGGTGCACGTGGATGCCGTCGGCGACCTCACCGATGGCGCGGCACATCCACGGGTTCACCCCCGCGAGGTACACGGGCGGGTCGGGTGCGTCGATCGGGCCCGGCGACCACATCGCCGGCAGCAGGGTCAGCTTGTAGAAGTCGCCCTGGAAGTCGAGCTTCTCCTCGCCCCGGAACGCCCGGAAGATGGCCTTGACCGCCAGCACGTACTCGCGCATTCGGGGACCGGGATGCTCGAACGCCGCGCCGTAGCGCCGCTCGATGTGGCCCTTGACCTGGGTGCCGAGCCCGAGCACGAAGCGGCCGCCGGTCGCCTCCTGCAGCTCCCACGCCGCCTGCGCGGTCACCATCGGGCTGCGCGGGAACGCCACCGCGATGCCCGTGCCGAGGTCGACGCGCTCGGTCGCGAGCGCGGCGGCGGTGCAGGCGCCGTAGGCGGTGCGGCCCGACTCGGTGATCCAGAGCCCGGCGAAGCCGGCGTCTTCCACCTCCCGTGCCAACGTGTGCATGGCTCGGATCGGGAGCCCGCCCGACATCGCGTCCAACTTCATCGTGCCGAGCCTAGGAGCGACTCGATCAGGCCGATGCTGTCGAGGTCGTCGATCGCGGTGGTGGCGGCCTCCATCCCCTGGCGTCCGTACGCCTCCGGTTGCCAGCGACTCCCGACTCCCGCGGTCGACGTCGCCGACGACCACGCGTACACCGCGAACAACCGGTACTGCTCCCACGCCACGTCGGCGGCGAGCTGGACGCCCTCGCGCGCCAGCCCGGCGCGGTACCGGTCGATCCACTCGCGCTCGTGGGCGCGCCGCACCTCCTGCGGGAGGCCGTTGCAGATCACGTAGGCGACGTCCCACATCCCGGCGCGGCGCATCACCATCCCCCAGTCGTAGAAGCCGGGACGGCCCCGGTCGACGAAGAGGTTGCCGAGGTGCGGGTCACCGTGGGCAAGTGTGTGCGGCCGGGCTTCGAACAGCTCGGCGATCCCGGGCGTCTCCGCCACGTACAGCTCGCCGAGGCGGCGGAACGCCGGCGGCATGTCGTCCGCGAAGCGGTCGACGGCGCGCTGGATGAACGGCCCGCCGCCCCCGAACCCGAGGCGGTGCCCCTCGCTCACCCAGCCGAGCCCGGCCGTCAGCGCCGGGGCCTCCCAGAACCGCGCGTGCAGGCGGGCGAGCTCGTCGACGATGCGCCCGGCGACGTCGGCAATGTCGTCGTCGTGCGGGCTCGCGAACGCGCAATCCGACGCGATCAGGTCCTCCAGCAGCATGACGTAGCGACCGTCGTCGTCGAGCGACGCGTGGAGCACCTCGGGGATGCGCACCGGAACGTCGAACGCGAGGTCGCGATAGAAGCGGGCCTCTGCGACCCCGAGCCCGACCAGGTCGACGAAGCGCCGCTGGCGCTCGTCGAACGGCGCCAGCTTCACGAACACGGCGGAGGGTAACGAGGTACCGCTGCCGTAGGTCAATGCGAGCCGCGCCCGGCCGGTAGTCCCGGAGTGGCGATCGACGACCTCGACCGCGGCCACGTCGGCGTCGAGCGCCTCCGACAGCCAGGCCGGTGTGACGTCGGCGACCTCGACCGGGATCACGCGCTCGGGGTCACGCTCCGCGGGGGCGCCAGAGCGGGACCGCCACGCCTTCGTCCGCGGTCACGAAGTACACCTCGACCGGCATGCCGATGCCGACGTCGTCGGGCTCGCACCCGGTGACGTTGCCCATCATCCGGGGGCCTTCGTCGAGCTCGACGATCGCCACCACGTAGGGCAGCTCGTCCTTGAACGGCTTGGCGTGGTTCTGGCGTATCACCGTGAACGTGTGCACGGTTCCGTGCCCGGTGCAGGTGAGCCACCCGGGATTGGCACCGCAGTCGGTGCACACCGCCCGGGGATAGAACTGGCGGTTGCCGCACTCGGGGCACTCCTGCACGACGAGCTCGCCGCGCGCCGCCGCCTCCCAGTAGGGCGCCGACACCGCGTCGGGACGTGGGATGGGCTTCGTCCACTCGTTGCCAGTCACGACCTCATGCGTCACGGGTGCTCGCTCCCCATGATCACGGTGCCCATGCACGACAGCCACCCGCCCGAGCCGCACGCCAGCGCGACCTTGCAGTCGGGAACCTGAGCCTCTCCGCCCTGACCCCGCAGCTGCCGCGCAGCCTCGATGATGAGGAAGATCCCCCGCATCCCCGGGTGGCACGACGACAGGCCTCCGCCGTCGGTGTTGAGCGGCAGGTCGCCGCCCCGCTTGAGGTGGCCCTCCTGTACGAACTTCCCGCCTTCGCCCTTCGGGGCGAACCCGAGGTCCTCGAGCAGCAGCAGGGCGGTGATGGTGAAGCTGTCGTAGAACTGGATGGTGTCGACGTCGGACGGCGTGACGCCGGCGCGCTCGAACGCGATCGGGCCCGCCTTGGCCGCCGACGTCACCGTGTAGTCGGGCATCTGGCTGATGTTCCAGTGGGTCTGGGCACCGGCGGCGCCCAGCACGTACACCGGCGGCTGCTTCAGGTCCTCGGCCCGCTCGGCGGTGGTCATGATGAACGCGCCGCCACCGTCGGAGATCACGCAGCAGTCGAGCTTGTGCAGCGGGTCGGCGATCATGCGCGATCCGACTACGTCGTCGACCGTGATCGGGTCGCGATACATCGCGTTCGGGTTCGACGCGGCGAACTCGCGCACGCCCACCGCGATCTCGGCCAGCTGCTCCGAGGTCGTGCCGTATTCGTGCATGTGGCGCTGCGCTGCCATCGCGTAGGCGCCGACCAACGAGTTCCCGAACGGTGCCTCGTATGCCATCGGCCCGCCCACCTTCTGGCTCCCCCGGGTGAAGCCCCCGGTGCCGAGCATCCGCCCCATGCGCGACACCTGGTCGGAGCCGTAGGTCACGAGGATGGTGTCGCACAGCCCGTCCTTGATGGCAGCGGCGCCGTGCTGGACGTGGAATTCGAACGACGAACCACCGGTCATCGTGCCGTCGATGTAGCGGTGGTCGATGCGCAGGTACTCAGCGATCGTGACCGGGTCGTCGACCATCATCTGGTGGCTGCCGCCGGCACCGATGTAGGCGTCGATGTCGGATTTCTTCACACCGCAGTCGGCGAGCGCCCGCTGCATCGCCAGGGCATGGTGCTGGACGCTGTCGAGGTCGGGGGCGACCGGGTAGTCACTGAGCCCGATCCCTGCGATCACCGGTGTCCGGT
>JACDBD010000300.1 GCA_013695115.1 Actinomycetota bacterium
AGCTCAAGGGGGCCAACGGACGCTGCATCTCCCACGAGCGGGAGCTGGCCAAGCTCGGCGCGACCCACGACGAGTTCGCGTGCTACGTGGTCGAGGTGTGCCTCGACTGTTCCTGGAATCACCTCGACCGCCGCTACCTCCTGGGTCGGCGTCACGCCGTCTGAATCGCCTTTTCTGGTCGCGCTTGCTGCGCTCGCCGCTCCCGCACGCAGCCGGCAGTAAGGGGGCGGGGAACCCCGCCCCCTCGCGCCTGATGGCAGCCCCGTCAGTCGTCGTCGTCGACGGCCTCGTGCGGGTACTGCGACCGGCATGACACGCACCACAGCTCGGCCTCCTCCACCACTTGCGCCGAGGCGGGCCGGTCCCATGCCTCCGGGGTCAGGTAGACCCGGCGCACCAGCACGAGCTCCTCGTCCGGGAACGCGCAGTTCTCGCACACCCGATCGGTCACAGGCGCCTTCCTAATCGACTCGAGAGAACTTGGCGCCCCGAGCGAGGGCCCGCGGGCCGGGTATCCCGGCCCGCAGCGAGCGAGGCTATAAGGGGGGTAATCTGGTCTCGCTGCCGGGAGCCGTGTGTGCCCCGGACGGCGGAGGTCGGGAGATGACTGTTGCTCCGACGGGCCCGGTCAGCGCGCCCGACATCCGTGCCCGCAAGGGCGACGGCCCGCCCCTGGTCATGGTGACCGCCTACGACTACCCGTCGGCCCGAGTGGCCGACGGCGCCGGGGTCGACATGATCCTGGTGGGCGACACCCTCGCCATGGTTGTCCTCGGCCACGAGGACACCCTCCAGGTGACGACCGACGAGATGGCCCACCACGTGGCCGCGGTCGCCCGGGCGAAGCCCCGCGCCCTCCTGATCGGTGACCTGCCCTGGCTCAGCTATCACCTCTCGCGCGAGGACACGGTCCGCAACGCCGCCGCGCTGATCCGTGCCGGCGCCGCCGCAGTGAAGCTCGAGGGCGGCCGCAAGCGCCTCGACGCGGTCCACGCAATCCTCGACGCCGAGATCCCGGTCATGGGCCATCTCGGCCTCACGCCCCAGTCGATCCACGCATTCGGCGGGTTCAAGGTCCAGGGCAAGCGCCTCGACGCCGCCCAGGAGATCGTCGACGACGCGGTGGCGCTGGCCGAGGCCGGGTGCTTTTCCATCGTCCTCGAGTGCGTACCCGACGCCGTGGCCCGCCTCGTGACCGACGCGGTACCCGTGCCGACTATCGGTATCGGGGCCGGTCGCCACTGCGACGGCCAGGTGCTCGTGTACCACGATCTGCTCGGGCTCGAGGACCGGCTGAAGCCGAAGTTCGTACGTCGCTACGCGGCGTTGAAGGCGGATGCCACGGCCGCGGTCGCGCACTTCGCCGACGACGTCCGGTCGGGCCGGTTCCCCGCCAGCGAGGAGACCTACCACTTGGCCGACGACGTCGCCGAGGCCCTCGGCCTCCATGGCGCCAACGCCTGACCGGGGGCCCCGGCTCGGGCTGGTGGTCGGCCTCTGCCTGGTGGTGGCGGGCGCGGGGGTGGCGGTCTTCGCCCTCCTCGCCTCGTCGGAGTCGGCGCCGCCGCCGCCGCCCGCGAAGGCGATCGCATCGGCGCTGGAGAGCGCCCGACCCGCGAGCGAAGGATTCATTGGCTACCCCGAGACCGAGCTCGCCCTGGGCGACGACTGCCTCCGCGTGGCCGTCGCCGACGACGAGGCCGAGCGCGGGCAGGGCCTGCGGGGCCGCGACCTCGGTCCCTACGACGGGATGCTGTTCGTCAACGAGTCGGACACGACCGCGGCATACACCATGTCGGGCGTGACCGTCCCGCTCGACATCGGGTGGTACACGCACGACGGCGAGCCCGTCGACCGCACCGAGATGGAGCCCTGCCCGGAGGGCGGCCCCGACTGCCCGCTCTACTCGGCCGACTCGTCGTACCGCTTCGCGCTGGAGACGCTCCGGGGTGAGCTGCCCACGGGCTCGCTCGGCGGTTGCCCCTCGTAGGTGTCACACGCCGTCGGTATGCTCCGTCCTGATAGGCCGTGTCGCAGGCGCTTCCGGCTAGCCTGAAGCGTTCGATCGACAACCGATCCTGCTCGTCGTCGCCGTCCCGCCGGTCAGTCCGGTGAGGCGGGCGGGGAGCCCGCAGCGGTGCTGCGGTCCGAAGGAGGTACGGCATTGCGGCCGTACGAGGTCATGATCATCTTCGACGCGGACCTGGAAG
>JACDBD010000386.1 GCA_013695115.1 Actinomycetota bacterium
CGTTCTGTCGCGCCTAGCGGCGCTCATCGGGTGACTTGCGAGCGTGCGTTCGGTGCGTGGTCCCGGAGACGCGGATTGGCAGTTCTGGCGCGCTTGGTGGTCTCCCTGATCGGCACTTCGGGGGCAGGGCGTCTGAGGAGTTGCTGGCGCTCTATGGGTGGTCTGCAGCTTGTGCCTCTGCGATGGGGTCTACGCCGATGGTGGTGCGACCCGGGCGGCTCGTAGTGCTCCGGTGACGGATGCTTCGAGCATCTGGGCGAGGTGGGAGCGTGTCACCGCGTTGGTCGTCAACCACTCCAGGCTGGCGGCTTCGAGGTAGCCGACCCAGCCGCGCAGGGCGATGCGTTCGGTGGGGGTCGGGTCTGTGAAGTCGAACGCGGTGGCGAGCCGGTCGACGGTCTCGTTTCGGGATTCCTCGACGATGGCTTGCACTTCGGGGTCGGAGCTGATGCCGCCCTGGATGATCGCTCGGTAGGCGAGTGCGTTGGCCGCGATCCATTCGAGGTGGGCGTCGAGCGCGGCGCGCATGCGTTGGTCGACGGGGAGGTCTGGATCCGGCCGGGTGATCTCGCGGAGCTCCTCGGCGGCCTCGCGGACGGTGGCGAGGTGGAGGTCACCTTTGGTCGAGAAGTAGTGGTACAGGAGGGGTTTCGAGGCTCCGGCCTCCGTGGCGACGTCCGCCATCGTGACCTCGTCCCACGGGCGGCTCCCGACGAGGCGAAGGCACGCGGCGATCAACTCGGACCGGCGATCCTCGACGGACAGCCGTCGGCGTTGCCGCCCTTTGGTGGTCGCACCCCTCGTCGTGCTCGCCATGACGTCAGCGTCCCACACTATTGACCGTCTTTACAACAGTCTATTGACCATGCATATTATAGGAGGATGGCATCGACGACATCTGAGATCGACATGAGCCGTCTCGACATCACGAAGCAGAACGTGGCCGTCGAGAGGGTCCTCGAACAGACCGACAACCCCCGACACCGGTACCTGCTCCAGGCGTACCTGCGGCACCGTTACCTCGAGTCCGCCGGGCGGTGGGAGGAGATTCTCGACCCCGCGCTCACCGTCGACGTCCCCTTCTACCGGTTCAGCCTGGCCGGCCGGGAGGCCTTCACCCTCGAGGGCAAGGAGCAGGTCGGGATGCTCTACGGGCACTGGACGGCGACCGATCAGTGCGTGTTCTACGTCGAGGACGAGGACGTCGCAGTCGGTGACCACATGGTGGTTGGTCGCGGGATCGGCTACCAGCAGACCCTCGGTAGTGAGCTCGCCGCCGCTGGACTCGATGTCGACCCCGAGGCCATGTACCTCAAGAAGTCCCAGATCATGATGTTGTGGCCTTATGACGACCATTGCCGTCTCGTCGGTGAGGACGTGTGGGAGTTCGATAGCGCCGAGGCCGGGCTGTTCACGCTCGACCCGGCCGACGTGCTCACGGCTGAGCATGCGGGCAGGCTGCTCGACCCGTTCATCAAGCCGCTGCCGGCGTTCGACGACAGCATGCTGCCGTCATGAGAGCGGTCGCATGCCAGAACGGCAACCTCGACGTCATCGACCTCGACACGCCCAAGCCGGGCAAGGGCCAGGTCCTCCTCGACGTCACCGGCTGTGGGATCTGTGGATCAGACCTCCACGCCCGACATCACGCCGACGCCCAGGCCGACGTGCTCGCCGAAGCGGGCTATGCCGACTTCGGCCGTTCCCACGAACAGGTCGTGTACGGCCACGAGTTCTGCGGAACCATCGCCGACTACGGAACCGACACCGCGCGCACGCTCAAGACCGGCACCCCGGTCGTCGCGCTCCCGTTGATCCGCAAGGACAACGGCATGCACGCCATCGGCCTCTCGGCCTCGGCGCCCGGCGCGTATGCCGAGCAGGTCCTCGTCGAGCAAGCCTTCATGATGCCGCTCCCGAACGGCCTCAGCCCCGACGTGGGCGTGCTGACCGAGCCGATGGCGATCGGCCACCACGCCGTCAACCGCGCCGAGATCACCAAGAAAGACGCCGCGATCGTCATCGGCTGCGGACCCGTCGGACTCGCGGTCATCTGCATGCTCAAAGCCAGAGGCATCGAGATGATCGTGGCCAGCGACTTCTCACCAGGCCGTCGAGGGCTCGCCATGGCATGTGGCGCCAGCATCGTCATCGACCCGTCGACCGACTCGCCCTACGACGTCCTCGGCGACCGTGGCTACTCGATGTCGATCGCGGCTTCTGCCGCCGGCGGTCTGAAGGTCATGAAGGGTCTCCAGAAGCTCCCGGTGCCCTGGCACGTCGTGTTGCGCGGACTCGGTGTGCTCGGCGTCACCGCGCCCAAGCGGCCGACGATCTTCGAATGCGTCGGCGTTCCCGGCATCATCGATGGCATCATCTCCGCCGCGCCGCTCAACAGTCGTGTCGTCGTGGCTGGCGTCTGCATGGAACCCGACCAGTTCCGGCCCGTCATGGCCATCAACAAGGAGATCGACCTCCGCTTCGTCGTCGGCTACAGCCCACTCGAGTTCCGCGACACCCTCCACATGCTCGCCGACGGCAAGATCGACGCCACCCCCCTCGTCACCGGCACCGGCGGCCTCGACGGCGTCAGCAACGCATTCGAGGCCCTCGCCGACCCAGAGCAGCACGCCAAGATCATCGTCGACCCGCGAAGCACCGCCAGCGCTCCCACCGAGTAGATCGAAACCACCCCCGCACGTCTGACTGCCCCCGAACGCCGGATCGCGGGCGCGCCGTCTAGACCCATGACGCGATCGCGCTCGCTATTGCGAGCCCGCTCAGATTGCCCGATCTGCATGCACGGAACAGCGGTAGTTGTCGCTGTTCGGGTTGCGCGTTCGGTGGCGCGACGTGACCGCGGGTCAGCACAGATGGCGCTCTTCAGGGCACAACGCGAAAGACTGCGCGGCGACCTGCTTACCTCTGAGCGGCGTCTCCCCATCGACCGCAGGCGGCAAGCGGCCGAGGAAGAGCGGCCCACGAAGATCAGCCCGCGACGGAAAGGACCCGCCACGGCTGTGGCACGCCCTTCAACTGTTGCTCGCCGCGATCGAGGAAAGCGATGCCCGAGCCGACAACCAGGTCGGTCACGGTTCGGGACACCAACACCTCGCCGGGCGCGGCGAGTGCCAGCACCCTGGCGGCAATGTGCACTGCGATACCCCCGATGTCAGCGTCACGGAGCTCGATCTCGCCAGTGTGAAGCCCGGCTCGAACCTCAATACCGAGCTGGTGTGCCCCGTTGCGAATGGCGGCGGCGCATTCGATACCGCGAGCCGGTCCGTCGAAGGTGGCCAGCACGCCGTCGCCGGTTTGCTTCACGTAACGACCCTGGAAGCGCTCCAGTTGGCGGCGGACCATGGCGTCGTGCGCGTCGAGAAGCTCACGCCAGCGACGATCCCCCATGCGGGCCGCGGTCGAGGTGGACCCGGCGATGTCGGTAAACAGGACGGTGGCGAGAGCTCGGTTGGCGGCTGGACCCTTGCGGGTGCCGGTGAGGAACTGCTCGATCTCGTCCATGCCCGCGTCACCGAAGTACAGGTGGTCTGCGCTGTCCAGCTCTACGAACTCGGCTCCGGCGATGTGCTCAGCCAAGAACCTTCCGTGCTCGATTGGGACCATGCGGTTGTCGCGGCAATGCAACACGAGCGTCGGTACGCCGATCGCTGACAGCACGCTTCGGACGTCACTTTGAAAGATCACCCGGGTCACGGCAACAGCCGTCGCCGGACGACCACCCAGCACCAGCGACTCTCGCCACGCCCGGCGGATCTCCTCGTCGTCGGCCACACCTGGAGCCAGCGCCTCCAGGGGCAGGGCGTCGGGCCAGCGCTCCTCGATGCGGGCCTCCAGGCGCGTCTGGGCCTCCGGCGGGAGGCCGATGGGGTAGTCGGGTGCGAGGCACAGCCGGGCCGAGGTGTTCATGAGCACCAGAGCCCGCACGCGCTCCGGGAATGTGGCCGCCAGCAGCGCGGCCGTGAGACCACTGACCTGCTCTACGGCGAGCAATGCAGCCCGGCCGACTTCCAGTGTGTCGAGGACGGCCAGCGCGTCTTGCATCCAATGCTCGATCGTCAATGGCTGGGCGATATCCACTGGGTCGGAGAGCCCAATGCCGCGCCGGTCGTAGCGAATCACCCGACAGAACGAGGCCAGCCGCCGGTTCCAGCCCAGGACCGAGGGGTGCTCGAAGGGCGCGGCGATGGAATTCAGAAAGGTCGAGAGCTGGAGCAGGTCAACGCCACCGGCCTCGTCGGCCTGGTAGGCAACATGAGTCCCGTCCTCGGTCCGGGCGTATTGAATCTCCGGCATGCGCCCCCCCACCCCGGCACAGTACAGAGCGGAATGGGAACCGAGGGCTCCCCGAGCAAGACGATTGACTAACAGCCGTTCGTTCCTCAGCCAATTTGCGGCCAGCGCGTCGAACGCGCGTGCGCAGAGAACGACAGGCCGCACATAACGTGCTGCTACCCCAATCCCGTGCGACGCGCCCGAACCGGCGTTATGCGCCGTTCCGCTCGCGAGAGCGCGTCAACCCAGCAGGGTCTCCACCAAGTCGCCTTCGAGCC
>JACDBD010000093.1 GCA_013695115.1 Actinomycetota bacterium
AGGTGGTCACGAGCACGCCCACCCCGACTGTCTCCATCCAGGTGCCGATGTTGGAGGTGAACGCACCCGCCCACAGCAACGCGAACTGCCGGTGCCGGAGGGGGGCGAACGAGCGGGACAGGTTCACGGCGCGATCACGGTACCGTCACCGTCGTGGCCCGCCCGCCCCGACCCGACGGCGAGATCGTCGAGCTCGTCAACCTGCCCACCCGACTCGAGGCCGACATGATCCTCGAGCTGCTGGCGACCAACGGGATCCGCGCCATGGCGAAGTACGGCGACGCCGACGGCTGGGCGCCGCACTTCTCGCTGATCGACGGGTTCCGGGTCTGCGTCTTCGACGACGACCTCGATGCCGCCCGTCGCCTGCTCGATCCGGTCGAGGACCCCCTCCCCTCCGAGAACTGACCGAGACGACCGATGGCGATGCGGTTCGACCCGGCGGCGCCGTACGACGTCGAGCACGAGGACGTCGTCTACGCGCGTCCCGACGGCTTCGAGCTCCTGGCCCGGGTGTACCGCCCGGTCGGCGCACCCGCGGGCGATCGCCCCGCGCTCGTCGACGTGCACGGCGGCACCTGGCGCTACTTCGACCGCAAGGTCGACGCCTATTACGACCGGGCGCTGGCGGCCTGCGGCATGGTCGTGGTCGCGCTTGACTTTCGCCAGGCGCCCGATCATCGCTGGCCGTCGGCGGCCGAGGACGTTGCCGCCGGCGTGCGCTGGGTGAAGCGGAACGCCGCCGAGCTCGGCGCGAGCGACGGCGACGTCGGGCTGATCGGCGGTTCCAGCGGCGGCCACCTCGCGTTGGTCGTCGCCCTCCGGCCGGGCCCACCCGAGGGTGGTGTCGACGCGTCGGTGGCGTACGCGCTCGGGCTGTGGCCGATCGCAGCGCCGGACTGGCGCTACCGGTACGTGCTCGACCGGATCGCCAACCCGCGGCCGTCGAGCGAGCCACTCTTCGACCCTGATCGGCTGCGGCGGGCCCAGGAGGAGTTCTACGGCGATGAGGCCACGATGAAAGCAGCGAGCGCGCTGCAGATAGTCGAGGACCGCGAGTTCGAGCGGCTCCCGCCGGTCTGGATCGCGCACGCCGAGCGAGACGAGAACGTGACCGTCGAGATGACCGAGCGCTTCGTCGACGCCTACCGCGCCGCCGACGGGCAGGTCGAGATGGTGTTGTTCCCGGGCGTCGGCCACGGCTTTGCCAACATGGGCGGCGACGACGCCGACCACTGCATCGAGCACATGGTCGGGTTCATCGGCGCCCGCCTCGCTACTCGACCAGCGGTGTCTCCCGGGGAGTGAAGATCGCGAGCACCAGCCGCTCCGGCCGGGGGTCGCCCTCCCAGTCGTAGCCCCGCATCTGGTCGAGGCTGCGACGGCCGGTGTACGACCGGACCAGCTCGAACCGACTCGTTCGCACGGTAGCAACCGGTTCGCCCTCACCGACGTTTGCCGTGCCCGCCTCGGACTCGAGGCGCAGCGGCTCGCTGCCGTCGAGCACCATCGCGCCCCATCGGAACGCGCCGTCGAGGGCGTCGGAGTCGCGCCCGCCGGGCGTGTCGAGCGCGCCCCGGATGTCCTGCTCGTGGGTGACCGAGTCGGTGACCATCTGGCCCGCCGCGATCGGGGGGAAGTCCGGCATCGCCGCCTCGATCGCCGTCCCCTTCTCCTCCCACTCCTTCAGCAGCTCGTCGAAGGGGACGTCGCGCCGGTCGGTGACCTGCTTGCCGGTCCAGTCGTCGGTGGCGACCCCGCCGAGGTTGCCGGCGAGGACGTCCGCGCACACGCCGGTGAGGTGGGCGACGATGTCGCGGATCCGCCACTCCGGTGTCGCGGGGGCGACCGCGTTTACCTGGGCGTCGTCGAGGTCGCGCACGAGGTCGATGACCCGGCCTCGGAGGTCTCGATACTGCCGGGCGTAGTCGGTCATGGCATCAACCCTGCTGTCGCGGCTGTGTCGGCGGCGGTCTCGAAGCGTATTCCCGGAACGTGCGCAGGTGATCGCCCACGGCCCGCTGGATCAGGTCGATGTAGACGAGCTTGCGGATCAGGTAGCTGTGCGTCTCCTTCGGGTCGAGGTAGAGGTTGAACAGCCGGCCGTACGGATACTGCTGCATGACGCCGGTGAAGCCGCCGGGGTTGACGACGTCGCGCTCGTCGTCGGAGATGGAGCTCAGCATGTACTTGTACTCACCGACGCGCACAGCCGAGAAGTTCGAGGTGAGCCAGTAGAAGTGGAACTTGCGGTTCGATTCTCCGTCCGGCGCCACCAGGAACGAGGTCTGGTCGACCGCGTCGATGTAGCGGTCGTCCGGGATCAGGTCGGGGACGCCGGCGAGGCCGAGGATGGTCGCGAACAGGTCGAGCTGGGCGAAGATCCCGTCCGACACCCGGCCGGGTTCGATCGTGCCCGGCCACGAGAAGATGCCCGGGACGCGCACCCCGCCCTCCCAGGTGGAGCCCTTGGCGCAGCGGAACGGCGTGTAGGCGGCGTCGGGCCAGGTCTCCATCTCGGGCCCGTTGTCGGACGAGATGAACACGAGCGTGTGCTCGAGCTGGCCCGACTCCTCGAGTGCCCGCGTTAGCCGTCCCACGATGTCGTCGAGCTCGATGATCGTGTCCTTGTAGGGGTGCTTGGCCGGTGAGCTCCCCCGGAACCGCTCGTGCGGGTAGTTGTCGAAATGGGCGCCGCGGGTGCAGTGGTAGAGGAACCACGGCTGGTCGCCCTCAGCCATCCGGTTGATGAAGTCGGTCGAGTACTCCGCCCACTTGTCGTCCAGCGTCGACAGGACCGGGATCGTCACCTCCTCGACGTTCTCCGCTTCCTCGCCCTTCGTGGCATGGACGAAGCACTTGTTGAACGGCTCGTTCCTGATCCAGTCGCTGCGCTCTTCGCTGTACACGACCTCGGGAAAGAAGTACGGGTCGCGCCACTCGGTGTACATGTCCGACACGCTGAGGAACCCGTAGAAGTCGTCGAAGCCCACGTTCTGGGGCTGCGACTCGATGTTCTCGCCCATGTGCCACTTGCCCACCGCCTGGGTGGCGTACCCGGCGTCGTTGAGCAGCTGCGCGAGCGTGACCTCACCCTCGAGCCCGCCGGGCATCCCGTACATCGGCGGGATCAGCAGCCCATGACGCATCGGGAGCCGTCCCGTCATGATCGACGCGCGCGACGGCGTGCACGACGGCTCCGAGTAGCACGAGGTGAGAACGAGACCGTCGCGGGCGAGCCGGTCGATGTTGGGTGTCGGCGCCCCCGCCATTGCGCCGCCGCCGTAGCAGCCGAAGTCGCCCCACCCGACGTCGTCCATGAGCACGATCAGGACGTTGGGCTTGCGCCCGGTGCGTTGCTCGAGCGCGGCCAACCGCGACCGGGCTTCGTTCGCCTGGTCGGCGTGTACGAATGCCGGCTCGCGATGGTCGGCGACCGGGTTGGTCGCGGCAGTGATCGGGTCGTGGGCCACGGGGGGACGGTCTACCCTCGCCGGTCATGCCGGTCCAGAACGGTCTCGTCGGTCCGTTCCCCGAAGGCGCCGATCCCGAGGAGCACGACAAGCTGCGCCGGCGCATCTTGTGGAAGATGCCGTCGGGCCTCTACGTTGTCGGATCCACCGACCGAGGCGATCGCCGCAACGGCATGACGCTCAACTGGGCGACGCAGCTGGGCTTCGACCCCAAGCTCCTCGGCATCGGCGTCGAGCAGGAGGCGTTCACCCACGAGCTCATCACCATCGGGGGTGTGTTCAGCCTCAACCTGCTCGACCGCGAAGACCGCGCCATCGTGCGCAAGTTCACCAAGCCGGTCGAGGTCGACCTGGGCGCCAAGACGCTCAACGGCTTCCCGTTCCACGACGGGAGGACCGGCGCGCCCGTCCTCGACCAGGCGGTCGCCTACCTCGACTGTGAGGTGCGCCAGTCGGTCGACACCGGCGGGCACACGCTCTTCATTGGCGAGATCGTCGACTGCGGCTTCCAGAAGGACGAGGAGACGCCCGTCCTCCGGATGGAGGACACCCGAATGAACTACGGCGGCTGACCCCGGACGGCCAGCCGCCGTAGCCGCGTGCTACTCCGCCCGCGTCAGGCGTTCTCGAGCTGGTTGAGCGCGTCGAGGAAGACGTTGTACTGGTCTTCGGCGCTGAGGCACCGGTCGTCGACGGCCTGGGCCTGCCCCGGATCCGGGTTGCCCGCGTTCAGGAAGTTGAGGATGAACTCGTACGCGGTGGTCGAGCACTGGTACAGGGCGTCGGCGGCGGTCGCGCCGTTTCCGAGCACCTCGTTGAGGGCCGCCGCGAACTCCTCGCTCTGGCCCGCTTGCTCCGAGAGCGACTCGTTCGTGGCCTCGAGCTCCGCGATCTCCTCGTTGGCCGCCTCGATCTCGGTTTGGGCGCTGTTGAGGTCCTTCTTGGCCGACGTGAGCTCCGTCTCGACCTTCTTCTTGTCGTCCTCGGCGCTGCCCTTCCCGAGGAAGCTGAAGACCCCGAACACGAGCGCGGCCACCGCCACGATCGCGCCGATGACGACCACGGGCGTCGGGAGCGTCATGCCGGCGCCGGGCTCCTTCGGTGGCTTGGGCGGCTTCGGCGTAGGTGCTGCCTGGGTGGCTGCCTCGGTCGGGCCGGCCTGGGTCGCGGGCGTCGCCTCGGTGGGGGCGCCGCCCGGTTGGGTCTTGTCGTCGTCGGCCATGATCCGCTCCTGCTCTGCCCGCTCGGTGGTGTGTGCGCGCATCCTGCCATAGGTCCGAGGCGAATGCGCCAGGGGGTACGGGTACGCTGCCCCGGTGACCGACGTCGGGACGCGCCAACCGGACGCGACGACCGCGCCGGCGCGCCCGAGCCTGGTGCGCAGCTGGGCCCACGTCCTGCGCACCACCAATCCCCCCGAGGGCCGGGTCGACCCGGTGTCGCGGTGGCTCGTCCTGACCCGGGCTTCGGTCCTGCCGATGACGGTCACGGCTGCGTTCGTGGCCGGGCTGCTGGCGTGGTGGAACGCCGACGACGTGTCGGTCGGCCTGTGGGCGCTCGCCACGCTCGGCCTGGTGCTTGCCCACGTCGCCAACAACCTCATGAACGACCTGTTCGACCTCGATGTCGGCGCCGACTCGGAGACCTACCCGCGGGCGTTGTACGCGCCCCACCCGGTGCTCTCCGGCATGATCACGCGACGCGGCCTCCTCGCGACCGCGCTCATGGTCAACGTCGCCGACCTCGCCATCCTCGTCGCGCTGTTCGTCGCCCGCGGTGCCCCGGTCGTGGCGTTCGCGCTGGGCGGGTTCCTGCTCTCGGTCGCCTACACCGCGCCGCCGTTGCGGCTCAAGAAGCACGGCCTGGGTGAGCCGACGGTCCTGGTGGTCTGGGGCCCGCTCATGGACGGCGGCGCGTACTACGCCGCCACCCGCGGTATCACCTGGGAGATCGTGGTCGCGTCCGTTCCCTACGGCCTGCTGTGCACCGCGGTGCTCATGGGCAAGCACATCGACAAGCTCCCGTGGGACGAGGCCGCTGGCACCCGCACGCTGCCCGTCATCGTGGGGGAGCGC
>JACDBD010000376.1 GCA_013695115.1 Actinomycetota bacterium
CGCCGGAAGGCGATGCTCGAGGACATGGCGGTGCTCACGGGCAGCCAGGTCGTCTCCGAGGAGATCGGCCTCAAGCTCGAGAACATCGGGATCGAGCTGCTCGGTACTGCCCGCAAGATCGTCGTCACCAAGGACGAGACGACGATCGTCGAGGGCGCCGGCGCCAAGGCGGACGTGCAGGGCCGGATCACCCAGATCAAGAACGAGATCGACAACACCGACTCCGACTACGACCGCGAGAAGCTCCAGGAGCGCCTCGCCAAGCTGTCGGGCGGCGTCGCGATCATCAAGGTCGGCGCGGCCACCGAGGTCGAGCTCAAGGAGAAGAAGCACCGCATCGAAGACGCGGTGCAGACCACCAAGGCCGCGGTCGAGGAAGGCGTCGTCCCGGGTGGGGGCGTGGCGCTGCTCCGGGCCCAAGACAAGGTGGAGGCGCTGGCCAAGAAGCTCGACGGCGACGAGGCCACCGGCGCCAAGCTGGTCGCCAAGGCGCTCGAGGAGCCGATGAAGCAGATCGCCGTCAACGCGGGTATGGAGGGCGGCGTCATCGTCGAGCGGGTTCGCACGCTCACGGGCTCCGAGGGCCTCAACGCCGCCACCGGCGAGTACGAGGACCTGGTGAAGGCGGGCGTCATCGACGCCGCCAAGGTGACGCGCTCGGCGCTCCAGAACGCGGCGTCGATCGCGGGCCTGTTCCTCACCACCGAGGCCGTCGTGGCCGACAAGCCCGAGAAGGAGCAGCCCATGCCCGGCGGCGCCGGGGGCATGCCGGGCGGCATGGACGGGATGGACTTCTAGACTCGACCCGCCCCACACCCACGAACGAGCGCCCTTCGGGGCGTTCGTTTCGCGCGAGTGGGGCGGTACCCTCGGGCGCATGGAACCGGTGACGCCGTCCGAAGGGTGGGGCGCTCTCCATCTCTTCTACCGGGTGGACCGCGAGCGGGCCGAGCGCGAGCCCGGTGGCGCGAAGCGGGTGCTCGACGCGGTGGCGTCGCTCGAGGCCGACGAGCATCAGGCTCTGTGCTTCGCCGTCCTGGGTCACAAGGCCGATTTCGGCGTCATGGCGCTCGGGCCCGATCTCGCCCGGCTCCAGGCGTTCGAGCAGGAGCTCGCGGCCGCGCCGCTCGCACCGTCGTGGTCGTACGTATCGCTCACCGAGCGATCGGAGTACACCTCCGACGAGGAGCGGGCGCGCCAGCGCCTGTACCCGCGGCTGCCGTTGAAGAACGCGATCTGCTTCTACCCGATGTCGAAGCGCCGCGACCCGGAGGCCAATTGGTACGCGCTGCCGTTCGAGGAGCGCAAGCAGCTCATGGAGGGCCACGGGCGCATCGGGCGCTCCTATGCCGGACGCGTCCTCCAGCTCATCACCGGCTCGGTCGGGCTCGACGACTGGGAATGGGGGGTCACCCTGCTGGCCGACGACCCTGCGGTCCTCAAGGAGATCGTCTACGAGATGCGGTTCGACGAGGTGTCGGCCCGCTACGCCGACTTCGGGCCGTTTTTCACCGGGCTACTGCTCGAGCCGCCGGAGGCGCTCCGACGCGTCGGGCTGGCCGACTGATGCCGACGCTCCGCCTGTTCGTCTCGTTTCCGGAGCAGCTGGTCGACCGACCGCTGATCTACGAGGTCATCAAGAAGTTCGATGTCGTGCCGAACATCCGGCGCGCCAACGTCGAGGACCACTCCGGATGGGTGATCCTCGAGATGAACGGCGACACTACGCGGCTCGACGCGTCGGTCGCCTATCTCGAGGAGCTCGGCTGCACGGTGAACCGGATGGAAGGCGACGTCCTCGAATCGTGAGGATCGTCGCGACATCTGTCTTCGAGCGGGTCGTCTACTACTGCGCCTGCCTCGACGAGCGCGACCCCGCCCATCCCGTCCTCGAGGTCGACGCCCTGCTCCGCGAGGATGACGCCGACGGGCCCCTGCTGCTCCCCGTCGCTGACTACAAGCGCATGATCGGCTTCGACGTCGCCAAGGCCAATCTGTCCGGCTTCCGGTCGGCCGGGCGTACCGAGTCGCGCGACGGCGTCGAGTATCTGGCGTTCCCGGTTTGGAAGCGAACGCGAGAGCAGTGAACGATGGGTTGACGGTCGCGCGGCTCTACGAAACGGGAGAAGCGATCGTGGCCGGCGTCGAGCGGTGCCTGCCGCGGTGGGCCGAGCGCCAGGTCGAGCGCATCCTCGATGCCTGGGGCCGACTCGATCCCGACGCCCGGACACGCGCGCTCGAGGACGCCCGCGCCGCCGGGGTCGCCGCGACGGCGCGAGTTGGCGCGGACCTTCGCGCGCTCCTCGCCACGCCGGTCGCGGAGCAGCGCGCGACCCCGCTCGAAGTCGTGCGGAGCGCCTACCGCGAGCCCACGGAAGTGCTGGCGGCGCTCGGAGTGCCGCCGGTCGTCCGCGACCAATTCGACGAACGGGCCTGGCCCGGCGACCGCTATGGGCTGGTCCCGCGCACCCTCGGTGACCTGGGCGACGACGACCTTGCGCCCCTCCACCTCGCCTGGGGCCTGGCCAAGGCGGCGGTACTTCGCGGCTGACGCGGCTTTTCGGGCGTAGCTCGCGCACGCCGACACCCCCCCGCACGTCGCCGCTGCCCTGGCGGCAAGCGGGACGGACCCCTCGAAGCTCACGCTCGAGATCACCGAGAACGTGCTGATGGACGATGCCGAGAGCACCATGGGCGCGATCACCGCGCGGCGCGACCTCGGCGTCGGGTTCAGCATCGACGACTTCGGCACCGGGTACTCGTCGCTGGGCTACCTGAAGCGCTTCCCCGTCGACTCGGTCGAGACCGAGCGCGAGCTCGAAGAGCCGGTGGCCCTCGGGTGCGACACCGCCCAGGGCTTCTACTTCGCCGAGCCCGAGGCCGCCGCCGACATGCACGGCGTCCGCCCGGCGTGCTCGTCTAACTCTCTGGTCGCGGTCGCTTCGCTCGCCGCTCCGCACGCAGCTGGCAATCCGGCGGCGGGGAAACCCCGCCGCCTGTTCGTGGATGGCAGCTGCTAGCTGCCAGTTCACACAGCCGAAACAATCGCGCCACCGCGCTGAAACAGGCCCCCGTCAGGCTGTCCCGAGTCTGAGGTCACTCGGAAGGGGAGGTGACGGTGGAGATCAACACGGGCGATACCGCCTGGGTCCTGGCATCGGCGGCACTGGTGCTCTTCATGACCCCGGGGCTGGCCCTCTTCTACGGGGGGATGGTCCGGTCCAAGAACATCCTGGCCATGCTCATGCAGAACTTCTTCTGCATGGGTCTCGTCAGCGTCATCTGGGCCGCGCTGACCTACTCGTTGGCCTTCCACGGCACCGGCAAGTACCTCGGTGACCTCGACCTGGCGTGGATGCGTGACGTCGCCACCACCCAACCCACCGGGTTCGCGCTGACCATCCCACCGCTGGCATTCCTGGCCTTCCAGCTCATGTTCGCCATCATCACGCCGGCTCTCATCACGGGCGCGATCGCCGACCGGATGAAGTGGCTGGGGTGGGTCCTCTTCCTCGCGCTGTGGGCGATCCTGGTGTACGCGCCCGTCGCGCACTGGGTGTTCTCACCCGCCGGCTGGCTCTTCAAGCGAGGCGCGCTCGACTTCGCCGGTGGGACCGTGGTCCACGTCAACGCCGGTATCGCGGCGTTGGCGGCGGTGCTCGTCCTCGGTAAGCGGAAGGGATGGCCCCACCACCCCATGCCGCCCCACTCGCTCCCGTTCACCCTTCTCGGTGCGGGCATCCTGTGGTTCGGCTGGTACGGGTTCAACGCCGGGTCGGCTTTGGCCGGCAACGCCCTCGCCGCCCAAGCCCTTGTGAACACCCACATGGCCGCGGCCGCAGCGATGCTCGGGTGGCTGATCGTGGAGCGGCTCAAGTCGGGCCACGCCACCACCCTGGGGGCGGCCTCGGGCCTCGTCGCCGGGTTGGTCGCGATCACGCCCTGCGCCGGCTTCGTCGCCGGCATGGCCCCGATCTACATCGGGTTGATCGCGGGGGCGCTCTGCTACCTCGCGGTCAGTCTGAAGTTCCGGTTCGGCTACGACGATTCGCTCGATGTGGTCGGCGTCCACCTGGTCGGCGGCATCGTCGGGTCGCTCCTGCTCGGCCTCTTCGCGGATGTGAGCATCAACGAGTTCGGGCGCGACGGCGTCTTCCTGGACGGAGGCTGGGGCCTCTTCGGCGACCAACTCGTCGCTGTCGGCGCCACGATCGTCTACTCCTTCGTGGTGACGTTCGCGATCGTCTTCGTGCTCGACAAGGTGATCCCCGGTGGGATCCGGGTCACCGAGGAGGACGAGGAGACGGGTCTCGACCAGACCCAGCACGCCGAGACCGGCTACGCCTTCGAGCGCGTGTGATCGCGCCGACGAACTGGGAGGATTGAGCACATGAAACTGATCGTCGGCATCGTCAAGCCGTTCAAGGTCGACGACGTCAAGGAGGCGGTGAAGGAGCTGGGGGTGCAGGGGCTCACCGTCTCCGACGTCCAGGGCTTCGGCCGCCAGCGCGGGCACACCGAGGTGTACCGAGGGGCGGAGTACGAGATCGACTTCGTGCCCAAGGTGAAGATCGAGGTGCTCGTCGACGACGGCGACGTGGACCGGGTGGTCCAGAAGCTGGTCGAGACCGCCCGGACCGGGAAGATCGGGGACGGGAAGGTGTGGGTGGTGCCGGTCGAGGGCGTCACCCGCATCCGCACCGGCGAGAGCGGTCCCGACGCCTTGTAGTTTCCTTCTAGGGTAGGGAAGGAGCTGCCATCGGCCTATCCGGGGGCCGGGTCTTCCCGGCCCCCGCGGCAACCGGCTGCGTGCGGGAGCGGCGAGCGAAGCGAGCGCGACCAGAGGAGCTGGATCAGAGTGGCTGCTCCCGAGAACCTGCGCGCCGCCCGGGCCCGCCTCATCGAGGACGCGAGTCGGGGCGGTGCCGCGTTCGGGCGGGCGCTGAGCGAGGTGCTCGACGAGGCATTCGCCGAGATGCTGGGCGGCGTCGAGCTGCCGGGGCGCTGGACGCTGGTCGGGTTGGGCTCGTACGCCCGGCGCGAGCTGTGCCCCGGCTCCGACATTGACGTGATGTTCCTTCACGACGGCCGCGGCCCGGTCGACGAAGCGGTCGCGGGGCTGTGGTACCCGCTGTGGGACGCGGGCTTCGTGCTCGGCCAGTCCACCCGGACGGTCAAGGAGGCGCTGGCGCTCGCCGACGCCGACCTCGCGGCGCGGACCGCGCTCCTGGAGACCCGCCGGGTCGGTGGGGACGCGGCGCTGGGCCAAGAGCTCGCCGCCCAGGCTCGCCGCCTCGTACAGCGCCGGCGCAAGCGGGTCGTGGAGGCGCTGGCGGACGCGGCCGCCGCCCGCGCTGATCGGCCCGGACCGGTGGCCGAGATGCTCGAACCCAACCTCAAGGACGGCGCCGGCGGCCTGCGCGACATCCAGGCGCTCGGTTGGGCCGGCTGGGCGCTCGGCCCGACCGGCGACGGCGCCGCGCCCGACGTCGGACTGGCGACGCTCGTCGCCCGCGGCTATCTCCAACCCGGCGACCTGGACGTGTTGGCCGATGCGAAAGGCGTGCTCCTGCGCGCCCGGGTCGCCCTGCACCGGGTCACCGGCGGCCGGTCCGATCTGCTCACGCTCCAGGAACAGGACGCGGTGGCGGCCGCGCTCGACATCACCGATGCCGACGTACTCATCCGCGACGTCGCGGCTGCTGCGCGCGCGGTGTCCTGGGTCGCGTCCGACGTCTGGTCGCGACTCCGCGCCGCTCAGCGGGGACCGGGCGGCCGGCTGGCCCGACGCGACCGCCAGCTCGGTGAGGGCGTGTTGCTGCGCGACGGCCGGG
>JACDBD010000406.1 GCA_013695115.1 Actinomycetota bacterium
CCCATCTCCTCCTCGCTCACGTCCTCGCCCACCGCCGCCTTCACCAGGTGGCGGCCACCGAGGGCCATCGACGACGTGCCCTTCACCATCGGGACGAAGTCGGCGAGGGCGGGGATGTAGGCGGTCCCGGCGGCGCAATGCCCGAGCATCGCCGCCACCATGGGCACGACCCCGCTCATCGCCACCTGCTCGCGGAACAGCGCGCCGGCACCGGCGAAGGTCGAGCCACTGGTGGACTGGATGCGGGCGCCGGCCGAGTCGAGCAGCCAGACGAACGGGATGCGTTGACGGACGGACAGCTCGCGCAGCCGGGCCATCTTGCGCTCGCCAACCTGGCCCATCGAGCCCGCCATCACGGTGAAGTCGTAGGCGCCGATCGCGACCCGGCGGCCGTCGATCTCCCCCACCCCGGTCACGGCGCCGTCGGCGGCGAGGAAACGGTCGCCGAGCCCGGGGTCCATGTGGTCGGCGAGCATCCCGTACTCCACCCACGTGCCCTCATCGAGGAGGATGTCGAGGCGCTCGCGGACGGTCAGCTTGCCGAGCGAATGTTGGCGCTCGACCCGCTCGGGCCCGCCCATGGCCAAAGCGCGGTCGCGGCGCTCCTTGAGCTCGCCGACCAGCGGCCCCCAGTCGTGGAGGTCGCCGCCGCCGGTAGTCGTCACGCGTTCATGCTTGCACGGCGAGGACCTGCCACTCGCCCGGCACGCCCTTGAGAGCGTGGCTGCCGCGGTCGGCGAACTCGATGCCGGAGCCGGCCACGAGGTCACGCACCGTACTCGTCACGAGCACCTCGCCCGGCCCCGCCAGCGACGCGACACGCGCTCCGATGTGCACCGCGATGCCGGCCAGGTCATCGCCGCGTAGCTCGCACTCGCCGGTATGGAGCCCGGCTCGCACCTCCAACCCGAGATCCTGCGCATCGCCCGCAATCGCTTGTGCGCACCGGATGGCTCGAGCGGGACCGTCGAAGGCGGCGAGGAAGCCGTCGCCCGTGGTCTTGATCTCGTTTCCGCGGAACCGCTCGAGTTCATGCCGGATGGCCCTGTCGTGATCGTTCAGCAGACTG
This sequence comes from Actinomycetota bacterium, assembly GCA_013695115.1. GTDB lineage: Bacteria > Actinomycetota > Acidimicrobiia > IMCC26256 > JACDBD01 > JBPCMN01. Next base: position 1,070 of record JACDBD010000406.1, read on the forward strand.
GCCCAGCGCTGGTCACCCAACTGCACCGCATGGTCGGTTGAGCCGACGATGTCCGTGAACATGACGGTCTTGAGCACGCGATCCACCTCGGGGTCGGGATGCCGACCGGTGAGGAACTCCTCGATGAGCTCCTTGAGCGTTTGAACGCTGTCACGACTGGGCGGCCCCGGTAGCTCGATGAGGCGCGCGGTTGGAAGATGCTCGCCGAGGTACCGCGCGCCCTCGATCGGCCAAGTCGGGTGCTCCTCGTTGTGCACGATCAATGTCGGGGCGGTGATCGCGCCGAGCACATCGCGCACGTCGGTGCGGAAGTAGGCCCGGTAGAGCCGCGCCGCTGCGGAAGGGGTTGCCGCGAGACGCTCGTAACGACCGACCAGTTGCTCGTCGACAATCGACGCTACGTAGCCCCGCATGATGCCGGTGCCCCATTCGTTCTCGACCGACTCGAGGAAACCGGCGATCTGATCGGGGGTTCGCGCCCACGGATAGTCCGGAGCCCAGGTCATGCGGGCCGCCGTCGCGCTCAGGACGATGGCGGTCGTGCGTTCGGGATACGTCGCGGCGAAGAACAGTGCGACCGGTCCGCCGTCGGCGATCCCGACAAGCGCCGCTCGCTCGATGCCTGCCGCGTCCATCACCGCACGAATATCGTCGGTGCGCTCCTCGATGGTCGGCGTCACGTCAGGCGGCAACCGATCAGAAAGGCCGGTGCCGCGCTTGTCGAAGACGACGCACCGGGCAAACCGTTCGAGCCACCGGTGGAATCCTGCGAGCGGCTCTTCGTGACCGGCTTCGAGCGTGAACAGGTTCCCGGGGACGTGGACGACGTCGATCGGCGCGTCACCCACCACTTCGTAGGCGATATACAGGTCGCCACTCTTCGCGTAGCGGGTCTCCGGCGCCTCCATCGCTAGGGCCGTACCGCGAGCACGTGCCACTCACCGGGCACGCCCTTCAAGTCCTGGCGACCGCGGTCGGTGAACTCGATCCCGGAGCCGGCAACGAGATCGCGCACAGTGCTTGTGACGAGCACTTCGCTCGGTCCCGCCAACGCCGCCACCCGAGCGCCGGTGTGGACCGCGATGCCGGCGAGGTCGTCGCCCCTGAGCTCGCATTCACCGGTGTGGAGGCCGGCGCGGATCTCGAGGCCGAGGCCCTGCGCGCCTTCGGAGATCGCCTGCGCGCAGCGGATGGCACGTGCCGGGCCGTCGAACGCGGCGAGGAACCCGTCGCCCGTTGCCTTCACTTCCTGGCCGCGGAACCGTCCCAACTCCCGGCGGATGGCGGCGTCGTGCGCATCGAGCAGCTCGTGCCAGCGGCGGTCCCCGACCTCGGCCGCCTTCTCGGTCGAACCGACGATGTCGGTGAACAGCACGGTCTTGAGGACTCGGTCCGGCTCTGGTGTCGGGCGGACACCTGTGAGGTGCTCCTCGTACAGCTCCGCCAACGCCGCACTTTCCGTTGGGGTGTCACCCAAGGTCCCGATCGGGCCCGAGAACTCGAAGGCGCGCGCGCCTTCGATGTTCTCGACGAGGTAGTGCTGGCCTTCGCGTGGCCAGAAGGGATGCTCGGGATAGCAGACGACCAGCGTCGGCGTGGCGATCGTCTCGACGATGTCGCGCACGTCGGTGTCGAGAATCGTCCTGAACAGCGCCGCGACGGGCCGGGGTGTGCCGACCAGCGCCTCCATATGGGCGATCCGCCGGATCTCGGCTTCGTCCTCGAGCCCCCAGTACCGCGCCACGACCCCGGTCCCCCATTCGCGCTCGACGTCACCGATCATCTGGGCAGCGGCGTCCGGTGGCAAACCCCACGGCCAGTCGGGCGCCTGCCGCAGCCGTGGGGTCGTCGCACGCAACACGAGCGCGGTGATGCGCTCCGGGTGGGCGGCCGCGAAGTACATCGCGACCGGCCCGCCGTCGGCGACGCCGAGCAGCACAGCCTTGTCCAGCCCCACCGCGTCCATGACCGCACGTATGTCGTCGATGCGCTCCTCGAGCGTCGGCGGCGCGTCCGACGGCAGGCGGTCCGACAAGCCGGTGCCCCGTTTGTCGAGCAAGATCAGGCGCGCGAATCGCGTGAGCCGCTGATAGAGGTCACTCAGTGCCGCGTCGGACTTGATCAGCTCGAGTGTGTTGAGCAAACCCGGTACGTGCACGATGTCGACGCCGCCCTCGCCCATGACCCGGTAGGCAATCGACAAGTCACCGCTCTGGGCGAAGCGGGTCTCCGGGACTTCCATCTACGAGCAGACCGCCAACAGCTGCCACTCGCCCGGAACGCCCTTCAGCTCGTGACGGCCGCGGTCGGCGAACTCGATGCCCGAGCCGGCCACCAGGTCGCGCACCGTGCTCGTGACGAACACCTCGCCCGGACCGGCTAGCGACGCGACACGCGCCCCGATGTGCACGGCGATCCCGGCGAGATCATCGCCACGGAGCTCGCACTCGCCGGTGTGGACCCCGGCGCGCACCGCGAGGCCGAGGCGCCGCGCTTCCTCGCCAACGGCCTGCGCGCATCGGACTGCTCGGGCAGGACCGTCGAATGCCGCAAGGAACCCGTCTCCCGTCGTCTTGATCTCATCGCCGCGGAACCGTTCCAGCTCCTCGCGCATGGCGGCGTCGTGCTGGTCGAGCAGCTCCTTCCACTTACGGTCGCCTACCTCGGCCGCTCGCTCGGTCGAGCCGACAATGTCGGTGAACAGCACCGTCTTGAGGACGCGGTCGACATCGGGCTCGGCCCGATGCCCCGTCAGGAACTCCTGCATCACGCCGAGTAGCTCGTCCAGGTGGTGCTTCTCGAAGAACAACGTCGGCATCTCGAGCTCCACGTACCGCGAACCCCGGATCTGCTCGGCGATTTCACGACCGCCAATCAACAGGGGGTCCCCCCGGCTCTGCATGACCAGGGTCGGTACACGGATGCTGCCGAGGACGTCGCGGACGTCGGTCTCGAAGTTCGTCCGGACGAGTGCGGCTGCCGCCGACGGCGTGGCCGCGAGGCGCTCCCATCGGCCGATGACCTTACGGTGCTCCTCCGAGCGACCCCACCAGCGGGCATACAGGCCCGAGCCCCACTCGCGCTCGATCGTGCGCATGATGCGTGCCTTGAGGTCGGGATCATCCGCGCCGGGGAGGTGCGCGTACGTGTTGAAGAGGACGAGCGCATCCGTGCGTTCCGGATAGGTGGCCGCGAACACGATCGCCACTTGGCCACCTTCGATGGAGCCGTAGATCACGGCGCGCTCGCTGCCGGCGGCGTCCATCACGACCGCGATGTCGTCGATGCGCTCCTCGAGCGAGGGCACCGAGCCGGGCGGTAGCCGGTCCGACAGGCCCGATCCCCGCCGGTCGAGCAGGATCACACGGCCCAGGCGAGCTGTGCTCTCCATCACCCGCCGCCAGAACGGCTCGCTCCAGGCGCTCTCGAGGTTGAGCAGGATGCCGCTCACGAAGACGAGATCCATGGGCCCTTCGCCGAACACCTGGTACGCGATGTTGAAGCCCCCGCTCTTCGCGTACCGCGTCTCGGGAACGTCCACGGCTAGGCCTCGACCACCAGGACCTGCCACTCGCCGGGCACACCCTTGAGCTCGTGGCGGCCGCGGTCGGTGAACTCGATGCCCGATCCCTGTACGAGGTCGCGCACGGTGCTCGTGACAAAGACCTCGCCCGCGCCGGCGAGGCTCGCCACGCGCGCGCCGATGTGTACCGCGATCCCCGCGAGGTTGTCGCCCCGCAGCTCGCACTCGCCGGTGTGAACGCCGGCGCGGATCTCGAGACCCAGCGTGCGGGCGGTGTTGGTAATGGTCTGGGCGCATTGGATTGCCCGGCCGGGGCCGTCGAATGCCGCGAGGAACCCGTCTCCGGTGGTGCTGACCTCCTCGCCGCGGAAGCGTCCCAGTTGCCTGCGGATGGCATCGTCGTGGGCGTCGAGCAGCTCCCGCCACTTGCGGTCGCCTTCGTTGACGGCCCGCTCGGTGGAACCGACGATGTCAGTGAAAAGCACCGTCTTCAGCACCCGATCGATCTCGACGTCGGGTTCGTGGCGACGACCGGTGAGGAATTCCTCGATGGAGTCGAGCGCGTCGTCCTCACCACCCTCGGAGCCGTTCACGTGCCAGCTGCCCGGAAGCTCGAGGAACCGGGCGTCCGGGATGTGCTCGGCGAGATAGCGGCCGCATGCCACCGGAACGACGTAATCGCCCTCGCGATGCACGACGAGGGTCGGCGCCGTGACGGCGGGAAGCGCACTCCGGACGTCGATCGCGCAGTTGGCGCGCAGGATCTCGCGCACGAGCATCGGCGTCGCCGCGCCTCGCTCGTAGCGAGCGATGAGGGCCCGGCTCTCGGGATCGTTGGGCTGGTGAGCGACAAAGAAACGCAGTCCTTCACCGTTTCCCCACTGGGACGCGATCCCGTCGATGAACGGCTCGATGATCGACGGGTCGATCCCAACGTCGTAGTCGTCCGTCCGGGTGACGCGCGCAAACGTTCCCCATGGCACGAGTGCACTGGCGCGCTCCGGATAGGTCGCGGCAAACAGGATGGCGAGCGGGCCGCCTTCGGAGATCCCCACGAGCGCGGCTCGTTCGCACCCGGCAGCGTCCATGACGGCGCGGATGTCGTCCATTCGGTCCTCGGCGGTGCCGAACCCGAGCGTCCGCTCGGAGAGGCCGGTCCCTCGCTTGTCGAACGTGATGACGCGCGCGAACGAGCCGAACCGCCGAAAGAAGCCGGCGAAAAAGGGCGTTTGCCACGAAAGGTCGCCATGCGAGATGAAGCCGGGAACGAACACGAGGTCGAAGTCGCCTTCGCCGAACACCTGATAGGCGATCGAGAGCTCGCCGCTTTGCGCGTAGTGGGTTTCGGGTACGTCCATCGCGCCTACCGGCCCTTCCACTCGGGGTCGCGCTTCTCCGCGAACGCGGCCACGCCCTCGGCGGTGTCCTCGGAGTAGCTCGTCACCGTGAGCATGGTCTGGAGATAGGCGAGGGCGTCGTCGGCGCTCATGTCGAGCACCCGGTAGAACGAGTCGCGGCCCCAGCGCATGATGAGCGGCGACTTGGACGCCAGCGTCGCGGCGAGCTCGTCGACGGCCTTGTCGAGCTCGCCCACCGGCACCACCCGGTTCACGAACCCGATGCGTTCCGCCTCGGTGGCGTCGACGCGCCGCCCGGTCGTCATGAGCTCGAGCACTTTCTTGGGCGGCATGCTGCGCAGCAGCGGGACCGTGATCATGTACGGCCACAGGCCCACGTTGATCTCGGGCGTCCCGAACTGGGCGTCGTCGGCCGCGATCACGAAGTCGCAGGCGAGCGCGAGCCCGAACCCGCCCGCGAGCGCGTAGCCGCGCACCCGGGCGATCGTCGGCTTCCCGAGCATCCACATCTCGCGGAACAGCGCCGCCAGCGTGCCCCGACCGTCGTGAGCGCCGGCGTGCCCGGTCTCGGCGATGCCGCCGAGATCGGCGCCGGCGCAGAACGCCTTGTCGCCCTCGCCGGTGAGGACGACGACTCGCACCGCATCGTCGGCGCGGGCTCGGGCCATCGACTCGAGGAGCCCGCGCATCACGTCGAACGACATCGCGTTGCGGCGCTCGGGGCGGTCGATCGTCACCCGGGCCACGTGCCCGTCGACGTCGTAGCGAACGTCCTTCATCACGGCGCATCGTAGAGTTTCGGCGATGTATTGGCTGGCGGTGACCCTGGGCGTCGCCCTCGTGGCCATGGTGGTGACCGGCGGCAGGATGAGCCGGTTGCTCAGCCTGCCGGTCCAGGCGCTGTGGCTGCTGGTCGCCGGGCTCGGCATCCAGATCGAACTCGCGCTGGTCGACCTCCCCGCCGACCGCGTCGATGACGCCGGCTTCGGCCTGTTGATGCTCTCGTACGCGCTGCTCCTGGCGTTCGGGTTCGTGAACATCCGCCTGCGCGGGATGGCAATCGTGACCCTTGGGCTGGCGCTGAACGCGGTGGTCGTCGGGCTCAACGAGGGCATGCCAACCATCGACCGGCGGGTCGAGACGCGTAGCGGACGTGAGGTCGAACACGCGGTGGAGCGCACGGCCACGGAGCGGCCCGAGAGCGACGAGGACCTGCTGCCGTTCCTGGGACAGATCGTCCGCTTGCCCGACAATCCGATCGACGCCGCGCTCTCGCCCGGCGACATCGTTGTCGCGCTCGGCGTCGTCGTCGTGTTCGTCGCCGGTGGGCGGCGCAAGCCACGGCGGCGGGGCGCCTCCGCCGACGAAGCGGAGGTCGAGGAGGATGAGGAATGGGAAGAAGAGGAGGTCGCCATGGCTGACCAGATGCCCGCCTTCGAACCGACGCCGGTGCCGCCGCAACCGCCCCCGATGCCCGAGCCGCCCCCCATACCCGAGCCGCCGCCGGTGCCCGAGCCGCCGCCCGAGC
>JACDBD010000418.1 GCA_013695115.1 Actinomycetota bacterium
GGGCGCGAGTACGGCAAGTACGGGCTCGAGGAGTTCCTCCAGGTCAAGTCGCTGCAGTCGTCGTGATCGGACGGCGGGCAGGTCGATGACGACGGGGGGAGTGTCCCGGCGGGCGTTCCTCGCCGGAACGCTTTCGGGCGGGGCGCTCGCCGCGGTCGGGGTCGATCCGTGGATGCGGGTGGCCGCCGGGCTCGGCGCCGGCGGCAACGATGATGGCGGCCGCTTCCTCCGCGGCAACTACGCGCCGGTCGACGACGAGCTCGATGTGGCCGACCTCGCGGTCGAAGGAACGATTCCGGCGGCATTGAATGGGCACCTGCTGCGGGTCGGGCCCAACCCGATCGCGCCGAACCCGGCCACCTACCACTGGTTCCTCGGCGACGGGATGGTGCACTCGGTCGAGTTGCGCGACGGCACCGCGTCGTACCGGAACCGCTGGGTGCGCACCGACGACGCCGCCGCGAAGCTCGGCGAACCGCCGCGGCCGGGTCAGCCGGAGCGCATCAACCTCGTACACAGCGCCGCGAACACGGCGCTAGTGGCGCACGGCGGCCGCGTGCTCGCGCTGTACGAGGTGTCGCTGCCGACCGAGATCACCGTCGACCTCGACACGGTCGGGAGCTTCGACTACGCGGGGCTCCTGCACTCGCCGATGACCGCCCACCCCAAGGTCGATCCCACGACCGGCGAGCTCCTGTTCTTCGGGCTCGACATCTTCGGGCCGCCGTTCTTGCGCTTCCACGTCGCTGACACCACCGGCGCCATTGTGCAGACCCACGAGATCGACCTCGGCGCGCCGGTGATGATGCACGACTTCGCCGTCACCGAGAGCCGGCTCGTCTTCATGGACCTGCCGGTGGTCTACGACTTCGCGCTGGTCGGGAAGCGACCGCTCCCGGTGGCGTGGGATCCCGACCACCCCGCTCGCGTCGGCGTCGCGCCCCGCGACAACCCGAGCGCGGTCGACTGGGTCGAGGTCGACCCCTGTTTCGTGTTCCACACCCTCAACGCCTACGACGACGTCGACCGGGTCGTCCTCGACGTAGCTCGGCACGAGAAGGTGTTCGACCGTGACCCGACCGGCTTCGACGAGGGTGGGCCCCGACCGTGGCTCGAGCGCTGGACGATCGATCCCGGCGGCGGGCGGATCGGGGTCGATCGCCTCGACGACCGGGGTGAGGAGTTCCCCCGAGTCGACCCGCGGGTGGTCGGGCGACCGCACCGCTATGGCTACGGCACCATCCTCCGCTCGCGCGACAGCAAGCTGGGGACCAGCGGAGTGGTCAAGCACGACCTGGATCGGGGCACGGCCGAGGTCGCCGGCGACGAGAAGGGCGTGGCCTGGAGCGAGGCGATCTTCGTCCCCGCCCCCGAGGGCACCGGCGAGGACGAGGGCTGGGTGCTCGGGATCGTGTACGACGCCGGGCGCGACGGCAGCGATCTCGTGATCCTCGACGCCACCGACTTCGGCGGCGCGCCGGTCGCGCGCGTCCGGATGCCACGGCGGGTCCCGTTCGGCTTCCACGGAACCTGGGTGCCGGCCTGATTCTCTGACTACCGTGTCAGGTTGATGGCGACCACCGACGACATACCGACCAAGCTCGACTGGTCGACCACCCAGCCCTACCCGGCATGGGAGGCGGCGCGCACCAAGTGCCCGGTGCTGCACTTCGAGGCGGGCAGCGCCACCGGCGGCGACGGCTACCAGATCACCCGGTACGCCGACGCCGAGAAGGTGCTGCGCGACTGGCAGACGTTCTCGTCGTCGATCAACGCCGAGCACATCGGCCAGTTCATGGGCGAGCTCATCCTGGCGATGGACGGCGCCGAGCACCGCGCCTACCGAAACCTCGTCGCCCACGCCTTCCGTGCGTCCGCGCTGGAGCGGTGGGACGGCGAGCTCATCCGCCCGACCATCGACCGGCTGATCGACCCGATCGCGCCGGCGGGACGCGCTGACCTCGTCGAGGCCATCACCACCAAGTACCCGGTGCAAGTCATCTGCGGCATCGTCGGCGTCCCGCTCGAGGACCACGAGCAGTTCCACCACTGGGCCGAGGAGATCAACACCGGTCCGCTCGACCCACCCCGCGGCCACGCTGCTTCACAGGCGATGCGCGACTATCTCGCCCCGATCGTCGAGGACCGTCGCCGGGAGCCGCAGGGCGACCTCATCAGCGACTTGGTCACCGCCGAGATCGACGGGCACCAGCTCACCGACGAGAAGATCTACGGCTTCCTCCGTCTCCTGCTCCCCGCCGGCGCCGAGACGACCTTCCGGGTCATGGGCAATGCCCTGCTCGCGTTGTTGACCCACCCCGACGACATGGCGCGCGTCCTCGCCGACCGCGAGCTGATCGCCCCGGTGATCGAGGAGACTCTGCGCTGGGAGACGTCGGTCACCCAGGTGAGCCGGGTCACGACCAAGGACGTCGAGGTCGCGGGATGCCCGATTCCCGCCGGCGCCTCGGTGGGAGTGATCACCGGCTCTGCCGATCGCGACGACAGCCGGTTCGTTGATGCCGACGAATGGCGCCTCGACCGCCCGTCGGCGCACCACCTCGCCTTCGGAACCGGGCCTCACCAGTGCCTGGGCATGCACCTGGCCCGCCTCGAGCTCCGGATCGGGCTCGACGCCATCCTCGAACGGCTGCCCAACCTGCGCCTCGACCCCGACGCGCCCGCACCGGTCATCGAGGGTTACGCGTTCCGCGGTCCCAATGCGCTCCCCGCGCTGTTCGACCCCGCCTGACGAAGGTCCTTGCGCAGACACACGCTCGACGGCGCGTCGGCGTACGGTCCGAAGTTGGCGATCCGGCGGTACCCGTGCGACTCGTAGAGCGCGATCGCCTCGGGCTGGCGTACGCCGGTCTCGAGCACGATCGCTCGGTAGCCGAGCCTCGCCGCCTGCGCCTCGAGCGTCGCCAGCAACACGCGCGCCACGCCGTGGCGGCGGTGGTCGGGGACGACGTACATCCGCTTGATCTCGGCGACGTCGCCCTCGTGGCTGCGGAGCCCGCCGCAGCCGACGGGCCGGCCCTCGACGCGGGCCAGCAGGAAGGCGCCGCCCGCCGGCCCCGCGAGCTCGTGCACCAAAGGGTGGTCGGGGTCCTCCTCGCCGTACCGGTCGCGGAGCTCGTCGAGCAGCGCGCCGACCAGAACCTCGGCTTCGGGCCGATCGAGCCGCGAGGGCTCGATCGTGATGTGCTCGGCGCTCAGAACCCGTCCCCGAACATGGTCATCCACTGCTCGGGTGTTCGCAGCCGGAACACGTAGTTGCGGGCACGGGTCTCGCCCATCGTCGCCGACGGCTCGGGCGAGTACAGGTGGCCGGGGTAGAGCACGGTGTCGTCGGGCACGGTCGCCAGAACCTGGGTGAGGCTCTCGTACATCGCCGCCGGGTCGCCGCCCGGCAGGTCGGTGCGCCCGCATCCTTCGAGGAACAGGGTGTCGCCCGCGACCAGCCGGCCGTCGACGAGGAAGCACTGGCTCCCGGGCGTGTGCCCCGGCGTGTGCATCAGCTGCACCGGAATGGCGCCGACGCTCACGGTGTCACCGCTGTCGTGGAGCGCGAGGTCCGAGTCGGAGACGCCCGTCGCCCGCTTCACCCATTCGGCCTCGTCCCGCTGCACGTGGACCTTGGCGGCGACGTCCTCACGGCCGAGGAGCTCGCGCAACCCCTCGATCGAGTAGCCCATGAGGTCGCCGCCGACGTGGTCGGGGTGCCAGTGGGTCACGAGCACACCGCTTAGGCGGTAGCCGTCGGCGGCGAGGACGTCGACCAGCTCGCTGACCCCGTAGGCGGGGTCGACCGCTACCGCTTCGCGAGTCTGGGTGTCGCCGAGCAGGTAGACGAAGTTGACCATCTGGCGGGCGAGCGGGTCGCTCAGCGCGAAGTCCCGCCCCGCCAGGAGCTGCTTGAAGTACAGGCGCTCGGTCACGTCCGGGACACTATCGACCGGGCCTCTTGATCCGTGACGGGCACGGTGCCTCGGCTACTTCCTCGGGCGCCCCGGCCCGCGTGCCCGGTGCTCGGCGAGGTGGGAGAGCGAAGCGCAGCGGGGGAGCCGTAAGGTACGGCGCATGACTGCGACGCAGAAGAAGGTCGTCTACCGCACCTGCCCGCTGTGCGAGGCGACGTGCGGCCTCGAGCTGCACCTCGAGGATCGCGAGATCACGCTCGTGCGCGGGGACCGCGACGACGTGTTCAGCCACGGCTTTCTGTGCCCCAAGGGCACCGCGCTCAAGGGCCTCGAGGCCGACCCCGACCGCTTGCGCGCGCCCCAGGTGCGGCGGGGCGACGCCTGGTCCGAGGTGAGCTGGGACGACGCCTTCGCCGAGGTCGAGCGCGGCCTCACCCCCATCCTCGAGCAGCACGGGCGCGACGCGGTCGCGGTCTACCTCGGCAATCCCAATGTCCATAACCTCGCCGGCCAGATGTACAACCGGGTGCTGCTCCAGGCGCTCGGCACTGCCAACATCTTCTCGGCCAGCACCGTCGACCAGATGCCCAAGCACGTCTCGTCCGGCCTGATGTTCGGCGGTGCCCTGAGCATCCCCATCGCCGACATCGACCGCACCGACTACCTCCTCATGCTGGGCGCCAACCCGTTCGCGTCGAACGGCAGCCTGATGACGGCCCCCGACTTCCCCGGGCGCATCCGCGCTCTGCGCGCCCGCGGCGGCAAGCTCGTCGTCGTCGACCCTCGTCGGTCGAAGAGCGCCGAGGAGGCCGACGAGCACCTCTTCATCCGCCCCGGCACCGACGCCCACTTCCTCTTTGCGCTCGCACACACGCTGTTCGACGAGGGGCTCGTCGCGCTCGGGCGGCTGGAGGAGCACGTCAACGGGTTCGCCGAGGTCCAGCAACTGGCCAAGGACTTCGACCCCGACACGGTCGCGGCGATCTGCGGCATCGACGCCGACACCATCCGCCGTACCGCCCGCGAACTGGCGGGGGCACCGCATGCTGCCGTGTACGGCCGTATCGGGACTTGCACCCAGGAGTACGGCACCCTCGCGAGTTGGCTCGTCGACGTGTGCAACGTCCTGACCGGCAACCTCGATCGCGAGGGTGGCGCGATGTTCACCAAGCCCGCCCACGGCGCCGCCAACACCGGCGGTACCCCCGGGAAAGGCCGGGGCGTGCGCTTCGGACGCCGCCACAGCCGGGTGCGGGGTCTGCCCGAGCGGTTCGGCGAGCTGCCGGTCGTATGCCTGGCTGAGGAGATCCAGACGCCGGGCGAGGGCCAGATCCGGGCCATGTTCACCATCGCCGGGAACCCGGTGCTGTCGACGCCCGACAGCGCCCGCCTCGACCGCGCGGTCGCGTCGCTCGACTTCATGGTCAGCGTCGACATCTACCGCAACGAGACGACCCGTCACGCCAACGTGATCCTGCCGCCCGAGGGTGTCCTGGCGCGGGGCCACTACGACATCGCCTTCTACACGCTCGCGATCCGTAACATCGCCAACTACTCGCCTCCCAGCATCGAGCTCGCGCCCGGTGAGATGTCCGAGTGGGAGATCCTCCTGCGGCTGGCCGCGATCGCGTCCGGGCAGGGTGCCGCCGCCGATCCCGCGGCACTCGACGACTTCGTCGTCGCCGGCTTGGTCGACAAGGCCGTCGGCCGCGGGTCCAACGTCGAGGGCCGCGATTCGGCCGAGCTGCTCGAGTCCCTGTCGTCGCGTCGCGGCCCCGAGCGGATCCTCGACTTCATGCTGCGCACCGGCCCCTACGGCGACGGCTTCGGCGCCGACCCCGACGGGCTGACGCTCGCGGCGCTCGAAGCCGAGCCGCACGGCGTCGACCTCGGTCCGCTCCAGCCCCGGGTGCCGGAGATGCTGCGGACGCCCAGCGGCAAGATCGAGCTCGCGCCCGAGCCGGTCGTCGAGGACGTTGCTCGCCTGCGGGCCTCGCTCGACCGCGCAAACGGCAGCAGCCACGTGCGCGGAGGTGACTTGGCGTCCGAGCGAGCGCCCGCGGGCCGGCCAGCCCTATCGAGGATGGCCCGGCCTGCAGCGAGCGAGGCAATGGAGATGGTGCTGATCGGCCGGCGCGACCTGCGCTCCAACAACTCCTGGATGCACAACGTCGAGATCCTCGTGAAGGGCAAGGAGCGCTGCACCCTGCACCTGCACCCCGACGACGCTGCCCGGATCGGCGTAGTCGACGGCGGCCAGGCCCGGGTCAGCTCGCGTACGGGGGAGGTCGAGGTCGTGGTCGAGGTGACCGACGCGATCATGCCCGGCGTGGTGAGCATCCCCCACGGCTGGGGCCACGACGCCAACGGCGCCGAAATGTCAGTGGCGGCCCGGCGACCGGGAGTGAACAGCAACGTCCTCGCCGACGGCGAGCTGTTCGACCCGTTGTCCGGCAACGCCGTGCTCAACGGGATCCCCGTGCGGGTGGCCGCGGCCATACCGGCGTAGAAACCGGTCCTGGTCGGCGTTTCCCCGCCCGTGGCACCAGCGGCTCGCCGCTCGGGTCCTCGACCCCTCGGTGGGTCCCGAGGCCGATCTGCTCACGCGGCAGCGCAAGTTCGAGAAGGCCGAGAAGCGCGGCGTGCTCACGGTTGCGCGGGCGACCGCCGCCGGGGCGTCCACCAACGGGCACGGTGATGGCGACGGTGGCGGCGGCATCACGTGGCGGGAGAAGGACGAGGAGGAAGGCCGCCGGGCCGAGACCGTCGACCTTGCCGCCGCCGAGCGGGCCGAGACCGAGCCGAACGAAGCGGAGGAACCGGCGCAGCACCAGGCGGAGTCGAAGCCGGCGACCGACGACGACGAGAAGGACGACACGTCCGGCCGGGAGGCCCGGGAGGATCTCCGCACCGGTCCCACTGGCGGGACCATCGGTCGGAGCTAGTAGCTACCCACCCGGTTCGGTTGCCTTCGCCATCTCCGCCACCATCGAGAGGAACGCGTCCGGGTTCTGGGTCTTGCCCACGACGATGTCGTGCTGCGACCCCAGGCCCCCCGGCATCTCGGGGGGTGCGTAGTACTCGAAGCCATCACCCTCGATGGCGCGCACGACCGCAGCCGCGCACTCGGCCGCGGGCACGAACGGCCCGTCGTAGAGCGCGGGATCGTTGTCGGGGAGGTCCCAGATCTCGGTCTCGATCGGGCCCGGGAGCACGAGCTTGGCGGCGACGCCGGTGCCGTGGAGGTCGATGGCCATCACCTCGGTCCATCCGCAGAGCGCGAACTTGGCCGCGCAGTAGGCGGCCTCGTGGGCGATGCCCAGCCGCCCGCCCAGGCTCGAGACGTTCACGATCTCACCCGAGCCTCGCTTCAGCATCCGCGGCAGCACCGCCATCCCCATCCGGACCGGCGACGTGAAGTCGACGTCCATGACGTAGGCCACGTCGGCGGGGGTCAACCGCGTCAACGGCGTGCGCTTGGGGATGGCGGCGTTGTTGACCAGGCAGTCGAGGTGACCGAAGGCGTCCCACGCTTCCAGGGCCACCTGCTCCGCTCGTTCGAGGTCGCCGAGGTCCGCCGGCCACATGCGCGACTCAGGAGCATGGGCGCGGCACCGTTCCAGCACCTGCTCGAGCCGATCGGCCCGGCGGGCGACGATGCCGACGGTGGCGCCCGCCTCCGCCAGCTGGGGCGCGAGCTCGGCGCCGATCCCCGACGACGCGCCGGTGACGAGGATGTTGGTGCCGGCGATCTTCACGGGCGGCGACGGTAGCATCACGTCCCGATGACCGCCGATGTGCTCGTGGTCGGCGCGGGCATGGCCGGCGTCACCGCCGCCCGGGAGTGTGCGCGGGCCGGACTCGACGTGGTCGTGGTCGAGGCCCAGGACCGCGTCGGCGGGCGCATCAACACCGCTCGTGACTTCTGCGACCACCCGGTCGAGCAGGGCGCCGAGTTCGTGCACACGGCCGAGGCCGACACCTGGCCCGAGGTACGCGCCGCCGGGTTCGAGACGATCCGTTGCAATCCCGCCGACGGCTACCTCATGTCGATCGGCGGTGCCCGCAGCCCGGATCTGTTCTCGGACCCGAGCCTGAAGAGGATGGGCGACCTCCTGAGCGAGGTCGAGCGCTGGGACGGGCCCGACATCACCGCCGCCGAGCTCATGGCGAGCAGGGACCTCGACGGCGTCGCCCGGGTCATGGCTGACCAGATGCTCACGATCCATCCGCTCGGCGACGCCGATCAGCTCGGCCTCCACGGCCTGCGCGACGACCGGGTCGTCGACCTCGAGCGCGGCTGCGACTGGCGGGTCGCGGCCGGGTACGACTTGTTGCCGCGGCACATCGCCGAGGGTCTCGACGTCCGCCTCGGGTGGGAGGCGACGAACGTCGAGTGGTCGGCCGATACGGTCACGGTCGCGTCGGTGGCGGGGGAGGAGCTCACCGCCCGGGCGGTCGTGTGCACGCTGCCGGTGGGCGTGCTCAAGGCGGGCGCGGTGCGGTTCGAGCCCGACCTGCCCGCCACCAAATGGCGCGCTCTGAACGGCCTCGAGATGGGCCCGGTGCTCAAGCTTCTCTATCGCTTCGACGAGCCGTTCTGGCCCGACGACCTCACCATGCTCGGCTGCGACGGCCCCATCCGGCTGTACTGGACTCCGCTGTACGGGCGGGACGCCGCGCCCGCGGTCCTGACCGCGTACGTGAGCGGGCACCGGGCGCGGGCTCTCTCGGCGATGACCGAGGCGGAGGCGGCCGCGGTCGGCCTCGCTGACCTGGACCGGTTGTTTCCGGACACGCGTCCGTCACGGGGTGTGCAGGAGTACCGGCGCGTCGACTGGTGCACCAACCGCTTCACCCGCGGCGGCTACAGCTTCGTGCGCGTCGGCGGCGCCGGCTCCCGGGCGGCGCTGGCCGCGCCTGACACCGGCGCGCTGTTCTGGGC
>JACDBD010000022.1 GCA_013695115.1 Actinomycetota bacterium
CGGCGCGGTCGAAGTCCGGGACGAGCCGCCACCTCGCGTCCCGTCGGGGAGCGCCACCCTCGAGTTGGGCGAGCCGACCACACTCGCCGAGGCGCGCGACCACGGCCCGGTCGTCGTCCCCACCGCCGCCGGCCTCGGGAAGCCCGACGAAGTGTGGTTCGACGGCAGGGCCGGCGGGGCGGTCTCGCTGGTGTTCCGCGCCGGGCCGGATCTCCCGGCAGCCGAGCACACCGGCATCGGCCTGCTGGTGCAGGAGTTCGCCGGCGACGGACAGGAAGTGGCCCGGAAGTACCTCGCGACCGATGTGCGGGCCCGACCGGTGGTGATCGGCGCGGACGAGGGTGTGTTCCTCGACGGCGGCGACCACTACCTCTTCTACACGGACCCGACCGGGGCCGACGTGTACGAGGACGGCCGTCTCGTCGGTAACGCCCTGATCCTCACCCGGGGCACGCTCACGATCCGGCTGGAAGGCGACCTTCCC
This sequence comes from Actinomycetota bacterium, assembly GCA_013695115.1. Classification (GTDB taxonomy): domain Bacteria; phylum Actinomycetota; class Acidimicrobiia; order IMCC26256; family JACDBD01; genus JBPCMN01. Next base: position 485 of record JACDBD010000022.1, read on the forward strand.
CTGGACCGAATGGTGGCGATCGCCGAATCGCTCCGGTAAGCGGCGCGGCCTTGTGAACCCTGATGTTGAGCAATACCTTGGCCGGCTGATGGCACTGAAAAGCAAGACGCGCGCCCAGTGGACGGCGCTGGCAAAGACCGTCAAGACGCGGATGGACGAGCACAACCTCACACTTGTGGCAGCTGGTGTCGCGTTCTACGCCTTCCTGGCGTTCATCCCCGCACTGGTCGCAGTGGTTTCCCTGTACGGGCTGGCCGCCAACCCCGCCGATGTGACCCGGCAAGTGGACGACCTTGCCGGCGCGCTCCCCGACGAAGCGCGAACGTTCATGACCTCACAGCTCCGATCGATCATCGACTCGAGCAGCACCGGCGTCACCCTGGCACTCGTCGTCGGTGTTGCCGCGGCCGTGTGGAGCGCGTCGGCGGCGATGGTGAGCCTGGTACGGGGGATCGACCTCGCGCAAGGACGGCAAGAAAAGCGGAAGTTCGTCGCGCAGCGCGGGCTCGCCCTCGCGCTCACGGCGGGCGCAGCCGCGCTCATGATCGTGGTCGTGCTGCTCGTCGCGTCGGTGCCATCGCTGCTGGCCCGTGTCGGCGTCGGCGACATCGGACGCTGGGTACTGAACCTGGCGCGCTGGCCGCTCGTCGCGGTGATCATGGTGCTTGCGCTCGCGACCTTGTACGACGTGGTCGGGGGGCGCCCCGGCCGCCCCCGGGTCGGCTGGGGGGCGGTGATCGGGGCGGCGATCTGGCTTCTCGCGTCGGCACTGTTTGCCCTCTACACCGCGAACTTCAGCAGCTACAGCAAGACCTACGGGACCCTGGCGTCGATCGTCGTGGTGCTGCTCTGGCTGTGGCTCGGTGCCCTCGCGTCCCTCATCGGGGCCGAAGTCGACGCCGAAGCGGGTACCTGAGCGCCAAACTGGCGGCGACCTACTCGATGTGCATGCCCGAGATCGCGCGGGAGACAACCAGGCGCTGGATCTCGGAGGTGCCCTCGAAGAGGGTGTAGGTGAAAGCCGCATGTCTTGCGCGCGCGCTCACGTTCACTGACGTGCGCTCGCGCCTCCACCGAGTCCGTCGCGTCCACTCGAATCGCGGCAGTTGTAGGGGCAGATGGTAGGGACGCGAGTCTCGAAGACCGCTTTGAAGATTTCCGGAACCGCTCAACGCTCCGGCTCGGGAAACGTGGGACTCTTGAGGCGCTACTCAATGATCGTTGGCCTCTTACGATTCGCGTTGAGACCCCTCAACGACTGCCCAGAATGGGGCTCGTCAGCGCGGCTTGATCCATTTCAGCTGAGCCCGCGGTGCATACAGATCGCCGGTTCGGTGCGCGTTCCGGAGTTGTGGTCGCGCGTTCTGGCGCGTCGTTCGGTGCGCTTTCATCCAAGCGTTAGGTGGCATGTGGCGCCAGTGCGTCGGCAATGCCGTCAGCCCGGCCGCGCGATCGTGATGATCTCTTCGCTTGTAGGGGTCAGTGGATTCCCGCTCCAGCTCCCGAGCTGTGATTCGACGACGAGGCCGGCTTCGTTCAGGAACCGCGGCAGCGCCGTGGCGTCGAGGAACCTGAGGGTGCTCCAGCTGACCTCGTCTCGCTCCCAGCCGGGGCAGCTGTACGCGACGGTGAAGGTGACCAGGTCTCCGGCCACAGCCTGGACCTGATGCGCCATCCGGATGCGCTCGCCGTCGGATGTCGTGATCTCTACGGCGTTGTCCGGAACCCAGTCCTCCCAGCCTCGGACGGCGGGGTTGCGCGTCTCGAAGACGAACCGCCCATCGGCGCGCAACGCCTGGCGGACCGCCCGCAGCGAACGTCGAATCTGCTCATCCTCCACGAGGACCTGAAAGGCGTGCCCGGTCATCACGATCTGATCGAACTCAGCGGTCCACTCCGAGCGCGCGACGTCACCAAGATGCCATTCGACGTCGGAGCAGACACGAGCCTCCTCGAGCATCGCGTCGGCCGGATCCAACCCGCAGAGCCGCCCACGATGTCCGGCCTCTCGCGCCAGGCGAAGCAACTCCCCGGTCCCGCAGCCGACATCGAGGACCGCGTGTGCATCCATCACCAAGGGCAGGTAAAACTCGAAGTCAGGCCTTCCTCGGCAGAACGCGTCGTAAAGCCGCGCGAGTCGAGGCTCCTCGAACAACCGATCCGCCATCTCTGCATGGTCTCAGGCGCCACTGTCGACCCGGGACGCATTTCCGGCGGAACAACAGGCCGCGTGCCGGCCGTACAGGGCACGAGGGCCGACGTGAGCTTGGCGCGTCAGGGACGCGAGACGCTCAGGTAGGTCGTCCGGCCGCAACGGCAGCACCGCGTGCGATCATCGCCCCTTGTCAGTCCGCGTCGGCCAGCACGGACTGGATCGCCCGGATCTTGTCGGCGGCGAGGACGGGGTTGGTGTCTGCGGGAACAATGATCGCGATCGGTAGGTAGATGATTGCGACCACGCCAACCGCTCCAGCCTCGAAGTCGTCACTGCTGAAGGAGGCTATGAATACCACCAGGAAGGCCAACACCTCCAGGGCGCCGAGATAAGACGCCAGTTGTTGCAGCAGCCGTGCCACAGAGCTTCGGGATGAACGATGAGGTCGGCAACGAGCTCCACCAATGTGGCAACGTTCGCGCATCGCTCGCTTCGTCTACATCGATGAGACCGGAACCGGGAAACGGGAGCCCTACCTCACCGTCGCTGCAGCCATTGTCAACGAGGAGTCGGTGCAACTGCTGAGCGAGGGTCTTCGGCAAGTGGCGAAGAACCACGTGGGTGGGTACCGGCCGACCTGGAGTTTCACGGTCATGAGA
>JACDBD010000024.1 GCA_013695115.1 Actinomycetota bacterium
AGCTCGAGGCGATGCGGCTATTGCGCGAGGAGCACAAGATCGCGGCCTGGAAGGTGTACACGCACGCGGGCGGGCCGCCGTGGTGGCTCGACGACCACGAGGCGGGCGTCTCGCAGTCGGGCGTGGCTTTCCTCGAGAACGTGCGCGAGGTCGGTCCCAAGATCATCGCGGTGCACAAGGGCTTCGGCCTCGTCGGCGGTGACAACCGCGGGTACGCCGATCCCGTCGACGTCGGACCCGCGGCCAAAGCCAACCCCGACATCAAGTTCGTCGTGTACCACTCGGGTTACGAGCCCGGCGAGATGGAAGGGCCGTACACGCCCGAGACCGCGACCCAGGGCGTCAACCGCCTCATCACCAGTGCCCGGGACGCCGGCATCGGCAAGGGCGGCAACATCTATCCCGAGCTGGGCTCGACCTGGCGCAGCGTGATGGGCGACCCGACCCAGGCCGCCCACGTCCTCGGGAAGCTGCTGGCGGAGTTCGGCGCCGACCGGATCGTGTGGGGCACCGACTCGATCTGGTACGGCTCACCCCAGGACCAGATCCAGGCGTTCCGCTCCTTCGAGATCAGCGAGGAGTTCCAGGAGCAGTACGGGTACCCCGCGCTCACCGCCAAGGCCAAGGAGAAGATCCTCGGGCTGAACTCGGCCAAGATCTACAAGGTCAAGCCGACGCGCGACGATTGCGAGTTCACCCGCGAGGAGCTCGAGCAGGTGCGCCAGGCGCTGCCCACCGGCATGCGCACCTTCGGCCCGACCACGGTGAAGGACACCGCTGCGCTCATCCGCGCCCACGGCATCGCCTAAGGCTTGCGGGCGCGGACCGAGTAGCTCAGCGGGATTGGGTCGCCGGGAATCCGCCACCAGCGCTCGTCGTCGCGGTCGCGGACCATGTACGGCCGCATCTGCTCCGCCGCGACCGGGTGCTCGCCCAGCGACTCGAGCATGAGCCCGGCGTCAACCAGCGCGCTCACCACGTCACCGACCTTGTGCACCCACTCGTATTGCGGGTGCTCGAGCACGTGACTGCGGTCGGCGTAGTCGCGGTCCCCCTCCCAGCGGTGCGGGCCACCGATGAAGTACCAGGGCTGGAGCTGGGGATCGGGTTCCTCGCCCAGCGCGCCGACGACCGGATGGAACTCGACCAGGTGGAAGCGGCCGCCGGGACGCAGGAAGTGCGCGACCACCTCGGCCCAGCGGGCGAGGTCGGGCAGCCACATGAGGACGCCGTACGACGTGAACACGATGTCGAACTGTCCGTCGAGCGCCTCGGGCAGCGCGTCGACGGTCGAGCAGACGAACCGCGCCTCCACGCCGCTCTCGGCGGCCAGGGTCCGCGCCGTCTCCAACGCCCCCGGCTCGAAGTCGACGCCGGTCACGCGCGCTCCGAGACGGGCCCACGAGATCGAGTCCAGCCCGAAGTGGCACTGGAGGTGCAGCAGGTCCCGGCCGGCGACGTCGCCGACCTCCTCGAGCTCGAGGGAGCGGAGCGACGACCGCCCCGCCTTGAAGCTGTCGAGGTCGTAGAAGTCGGACCCGAGGTGGACGGGGAGGCGTTCTTCCCATTGCCGGCGGTTGGCGTCGATGGGATCGGTCAGAAGCTGCCTCCGTCGATCACGATCTTCTGGTCGGTGAGGTAGCCGCCGCCGTCGGAAACGAGGAAGCGCACCACGTCGGCCACCTCTTCGGGCGTGCACACGTGCCCGAACGGCGCGCCGGCGTCGAGCGTGTGGATGTCCTCTACTCCCATGGCGCCCTTGACCAGCCGCCGGCCCATTTCGGTTTCGACCAGGCCGGGCGCGACCACGTTGACGTGGATGCCGTGACGTCGTTCCTCCTTCGCCAGCGTGCGGGCCAGCGCTTCGATGCCGGCCTTGGCCACGTTGTAGGGCGCGGAGTTGCCGGCCCAGTGCACGGTGGCGGCGCTCGAGATCATCACGATGTCGCCCCGGTCGCGCTGGCGCATCGACGGAAGGACGAGCTTGCTCAGCATGAACGGCCCGAACACGTGCGTGCGCCAGAGTCGCTCCATCTCGGCGGGGTCGGTCGTGACGACGTCCTGCCCGCGGCTGGCGATGCCGGCGTTGTTCACCAGGATGTCGACGAACCCGAAGTCGTCGAGCACCCCGGCGGCCAGCGCTTCGTCGTCCTCCTGGGAGTCGACCGAGGCGGGGTAGGCCGACGCCCGCCGACCGAGCTTCTCCAGTTCGGCGACGGTCTCGTGGGCGGCGTCGCGGTCCCGTCGGTACGTGATCGCGACATCGGCGCCGTCCCCGGCCAGCGCGAGCGCGATCGCCCGCCCGATGCCCCGCCCTCCCCCGGTCACCAGCGCCACGCGCCCGTCCACCACTATCGCCTCGCTCGCTGCGGCGCAGGGTACC
>JACDBD010000034.1 GCA_013695115.1 Actinomycetota bacterium
GTCGAGCGACTCGCCCCGCCGCTCGATGAGTCCGTCGGTGTAGAGCAGCAGCAGCGAGCCCGGAGGCAGAGGTGCCTCCAATTCCGGGTACCGGGCGCGGTCCGACGCGCAGAGCGGCGCGCCCCGCCCGCCGGGGAGGTACTCCGGTTCGCGGCCGGGCCGTTGCACGAGCGGGGGCGGGTGGCCCGCGCTCGAGAAGCGCACCACCGCCTCACTCGGGTCGTACACGAGGACCAGGAGCGTGGCCATGTCGGGGTCGTCGAGGCCGCAGAAGTGCTCGTTCAGGCGCTGCAGGATGGCGCCCGGCGACAGGCCCTCGCGCGCGCAGAAATGCAGGGCGTTGCGGATCTTCCCCATCGAGGAGGCCGCCCGGATCCCGTGGCCGACGACGTCGCCGATGGCGACGAGCACCCGTCCGCCCGGCAGGGGGAGAACGTCGTACCAGTCGCCGCCGATCTCGAGCTCGGCGCTGCCGGGGAGGTACCGTGCCGCCACCTCCGCCTCCGGCACCTCCGGGAGCCGCTCGGGCAGCAGGCTGCGCTGCAGGCTCAGGGCGGTGGCGCGCTCCTGCTCGAAGCGCAACGCGTTCTCGACTGCGGGGGCGGCCCGGCGGGCCAGCTCCTGGGCCATGGTGACGTCGTCGGGCCCGTACCGGCGACCGGAACTGCCGTACGCGAACGACACCGCGCCGATCGGTCCGTCGGGCCCGGGGAGCGGGACGCTCACGATCGAGCGGACGTCCATTGTCGGTGTCGTCCCCGGTTGGCCCGACGCGGCCACGGCGAGCTGCTCGGCCACGGCGGTGGGCACCTCGCGCACGACGACCGCCTCGCCCGACGTCACCGCCCGGCCCCACGGTGTGCCGGAGTCGGGGAGCGCGGCGTCGTGCTCCATGACGTGCACCGCGCACACGTCGGCGAACGCCGGGATCACCAGCTGTGGCAGGGCGGCCAGCCGGGCGCGCGAGTCGAGCTCGACCGTGAGCAGCTCGCCCACTCGGGCCAGGAGGTCGAGCCGGGCCCGGGCTCGCTGGGCCTCCTCGAACAACCGGGCGCGGTCGATCGCTTCGGCGAACCCCCGCGAGAGCTCCTCGGCCAGCGGCACGTCCTCGGGCTGGTAACGGCGCTTCGATGTTTCCGTGTAGGTGAGGAGGAGCACGCCCAGGTGCTCGCCCCGCACCGCGACCGGCGTGGCGATGACCGAGCACACCCCGTGCCGGCGCAGTAACTCCAGGTGCTCCGGACTTCGGGCCATCTGTGTCCGCATCTCGTCGGTCACGACCTCGACCCGGCGGGTGCGACCGGTGCGCAGCGCGGTGGCAGTGGGCAGGTCCCCCTCGAGATCGGCGGGAAAGCGTCGGTCGGCCTCGATCAGCAGCGGTTCGAGCGCGCGGTCCACGTCCGCCATCGCCACCCGACGCCCGTCGCCGTGCGGGTCGATGAGATAGACGTGGCAGGAGTCGGCGAAGGCGGGAATGGCAAGGCGCACGGCCCGGTCGAGCATGGTGTCGAGGTCGAGAGACGACGTGAACAGCTCGCTGGCGGCGGCGATCAGTCGGGTTGCGAGCTCGGCCCGCTTTCGCTCTGTGATCTCGACCACGACCGAGCCCGTGCCGACGAGCTCGCCGCCCCGCCCGAAGACGGGGTAGATGCTGCGGAGCCAGTGCCGCGTGATCCCCGGCGCCGCCGGCGTCTGTGCGCTCACCTCCCGGTCGATCACGGCTTTGCCGGTCTCGACCACCGACCGGAACAGCGGCCCCACCGCCTTCCAGAGCTCGGGGAAGAGCTCGGCCACGGTCCGGCCGATGTGGGCGTCGAGCGGCAGGCCGTTCATGTCGGCGAGGGGTTGGTTGAGGCGTACGTACCGAAACGCCGTGTCGTAGAAGCCGAAGCCGACCGGCGCGTGTTCGAGCAGCGTGTCGAGGCGGGCGAGCGTCTCCTCGAGCTCGCCGGTCACCTGCTCCGCCTCGCCCCGCGCCATTTGCTCGAGCGCGAGCAGCCGGGCGCGGTCGCTGTCGGTTTCCTTGCGCTCGGTGACGTCGATCGCCACGCCGATCCACTGCATGCCGCCGGTGTCGGGCACCGCCTGGCCCCGGCACTCGACCCAGCGGACCTGACCATCGGCGCGCGCGATGCGATGCTCGACCGCGAGCTCGTTGCCTCCGTCGACCGCTCCGCCGATCACCGCGAGGACCCGGGCGCGATCCTCAGCCGAGATGAGCTCGACGTAGCCATTGAACGTCCCCGCGTGCGCGCCGCGGTCGAGCCCGAAGACCGCCTCCATCTCCGGCGACCAGAACATCTCGTTCGTGGCGCGCTCCCACCGCCACGAGCCCATCCGCCCGGCGTCGAGGGCGAGCCGGGCCTCGGCCTCCCGGTTGCGGAGCTCGTCTTCGATCTCGTGCTGCTCGGTCACGTCGACGGCGACTCCGAGCAGGGATCCGTCCGCCAGGCGTCGGCTGCGGTTGTCGATCCAGCGGACCGTGCCGTCGGGCCGGACGATGCGGTAGTGGAGACCGGTGGGCTCGATCCCGCTCTCCGTGCGGGCCACCCGCTCGACTACGAGGTCGCGGTCGTCGGGATGCACGAGGTCGACCGCGTCGCCGATCGTCCCGCCGAACGTCCCGGGCTCGAGGCCGGCCAGCCGCTCCATCGACTCGGACCACTGGGTGCGTCCCGTGACAGGGTTGGCCGACCACACACCCATCCCCCCGGCCTCCAGGGCGAGCTCGAGGCTCTCCTCGATCGCGCCCGTCGTTCCGCCCGGGTCTTCGTCTCGGCGCCTGCGACTGCGTCGCCTCAGCACGGGTTCCCGATCACGCCGGACCATCTTGGGGTATCCTTCGGTTACCCGCTAGTAACTTGTCGCAGAGGAGGCGGGTCCCGCAGGAGGCGCCCCCATGGCCGAGTTCTCCCTCGACCTCAACGAGGACCAGCAGCAGATCCAGAAGTGGGTCCACGACTTCGCCGAGCAGGTTGTGCGCCCGGTGGGCCCGGAGTGGGACCAGAAAGAGGAGACGCCCTGGCCCGTGATCGAGGAGGCGGCAAAGATCGGCCTGTACTCCTGGGAGTTCGTCGCCCAGTGCTTCTCCGACCCGACCGGGCTGCTGTTCCCGGTCGTGAGCGAGGAGCTGTGCTGGGGTGACGCCGGCATCGCGCTGTCGATCTTCGGGAGCACGCTGGGCGCAGCCGGCATCGCCGGCAACGGCACGCCCGAGCAGATCGCCGAGTGGGTGCCGCAGTGCTTCGGCACCCCCGACGACATCCACCTCGCGTCGTTCGCCGTCACCGAGCCCGGCGCTGGCTCCGACGTGTCGAGCCTCCGGACGAACGCCAAGAAGGACGGTGACGACTGGGTGATCAACGGGCAGAAGACGTTCATCACCAACGGCGGTCTGCTCGACCGCCCCAACGTGCACGTCGTGGTGGCGAGCGTCGACCCCGAACTCGGCTCGCGCGGTCACGCCTCCTTCGTCGTTCCTCCCGGTACGCCCGGCCTCACCGGTGGGAAGAAGGAGAAGAAGATGGGCATCCGCGCCTCGCACACCGGCGAGGTGCTGCTCGACGACGTGCGCGTGCCCAGCGCGTGCCTTCTCGGTGGCGAGGAGAAGCTCGAGGGCCGTCTCGCCCGCGCCCGTGAGGGCAAGAGCTCGAAGGTGCAGGCGGCCATGAGCACGTTCGAGACCACCCGACCGGTCGTGGGCGCGCAGGCGCTCGGGATTGCGCGGGCCGCCTACGAGTTCTCGCTCGATTACGCGAAGGAGCGCGAGCAGTTCGGCCGGAGGATCATCGAGAACCAGGGCATCGCCTTCAAGCTCGCCGACATGAAGATGGAGCTCGACGCCGCCCGGCTGCTCGTGTGGAGGGCGGCGTGGATGGGCGCGACCAAGAAGCCGTTCGAGAACGGCGAGGGCTCGATGAGCAAGCTCAAGGCGGGCGAGGTCGCGGTGTGGGTAACCGAGCAGGCGATCCAGATCCTCGGTGGCTATGGCTACATCCGCGACTTCCCGGTCGAGCAGTGGCACCGCGACTCGAAGATCTACACCCTCTTCGAGGGCACCTCCGAGATCCAGCGCCTGGTCGTGTCCCGCGCCATCTCGGGCATGCATATCGAGTGATCTCGGGGTCCGGCCCGGAGGATGACCCCGCGGCCGAAATCCCTACTCATCCCTACTCCAACCCGCTATGGTCGGCCCATGGCGACCCTCCGCGAGCGTCGGCCCGGCGTCTGGGAGATCCGGGTCTTCACCGGCCGGGACGAGGCGGGGCGACCGACCCAGGTCAGCAAGACCGTTCGGGGCACCAAACGGGAGGCCAAGCGGGCGGCGGCGGCGGCGCTCGAGTCCCGCCCGGCCTCCCACGCCGCCGGTCGCACCGTCGCCGCGCTCATCGACGCCTGGCGCGAGGTGAACGACTCGGTCTGGTCGGAGGCGACCCGCCGCGACTACGCCAGCCGCGCCGGCGCGATCGCCAAGGACCCGATCGCGGCGATCGGCCTGGCCCGCCTGAGCGTCGGCGACGTCGAGCGCTGGCACGCCCGGATGCGCAAGGCCGGTGTGGGAGAAGCGTCGATCCGCTCCCGTCACGGCGTGCTGCGCTCCGCGCTCTCCCAGGCGGTGCGCTGGGAGTGGGTCGGCACCAACGTCGCCGCCCAGTCCCGCCTGCGCCAGCCGCGGCAGGCGCCCCGGACCTCGATGAGCGTCGACGAGGTCCAGGCCGTGATCGCCACGGCGCGGGAGATCGACCCCCTGGCCGCGCTCGCGTTGCGCCTCGCCGCGGTCGCGGGCGCGCGGCGGGCCGAGCT
>JACDBD010000037.1 GCA_013695115.1 Actinomycetota bacterium
GGGCGATCTGGACGCGGCCGCCGGCACCGCCGCCGCGCTCGACGCCGCGGTCGCGGTCCTCACACCGGTGGAGGTCAAGGGGCTCGAGTTCGACCATGTCGTCGTGGTCGAGCCCGCCGCCCTCGTGGCCCCGGATCCCGCCGGCCTGCGCCTCCTCTATGTCACCCTGACCCGGGCGACCCGGACGCTCACCGTCGTCCACGCCCGGCCGCTGCCCGAAGCGTTGGAGCCAGTACCCGCACAGGAGCGCCGATGACAACCACCGAGACCGAGCTGACTGCGGCCGACGTCGCCTGGGATCTCGAGTCCCTGGTCGACGGCGAGGGCAAGGCCGGCGTCGACGCGCTCCTCGATGACGCGGAGCAGCGCGCCACCGGGATCGCCCGTCACCGCGGCAAGGTGCACGAGCTCGACGCGCCGGGGCTGGCAACGCTGATGCGCGATCTCGGCGCGGTGGAGGAGCTGGTCGGCCGAGCGGCGTCCTACGCCGGCCTCCGCTTCTCGGTCGACACCAGCGATCCGGCGCGGGGCGCGCTCCTCCAGCACGTCGAGGAGCGGGCGACCGCCATCCAGACGCAGCTGCTGTTCTTCCAACTCGAGTGGGCGGAGCTACCCGACGAGCAGGTGGAGCGATTGCTGGCCGACGAACGCCTCGGGTTCTGCCGCCACTACCTCGCGTCCGCCCGTCGCTACCGCCCGCACCTGCTGTCGGAGCCCGAGGAGAAGATCGTCACCGAGAAGTCGGTGACCGGTCGCAACGCCTGGACCCGGTTGTTCAGCGAGCTCACGTCGGCGATCACCGTCGAGCTCGATGGTTCGCAGCTCAGTCTGGAGGAGGGCCTCTCCCGCCTCGCCTCCCCCGACCGCGACGAGCGCCGCCGCGCCGCCGAGGCGGTCACCGACGGCTTGACGCCCGGCCTGCGGACGCGCGCCTTCACGTTCAATACCGTGCTCGCCGACAAGGCGATCGACGACCGTCTGCGCCACTACGCCGACTGGGTCGCCAGCCGCAACCTCGACAACGAAGCCAGCGACGAGTCGGTACGGGCGCTGGTCGAGGCGGTCGAGCGGCGTTACGACATTCCCCAACGCTGGTACCGACTCAAGGCTCGGCTCCTCGGCCTCGACCGCGTCGCCGACTACGACCGAGCGGCATCGGTGGCGGAACAGGACGCCGAGATCGGGTGGAGCGAGGCCTACGAGCTCGTGCTCGACGCCTACGCGTCGTTCTCACCCGAGCTCGCCGCCATCGCCCGCCGGTTCTTCGACGAGCGCTGGATCGACGCACCGGTCCGGCCGGGCAAGCGCCCGGGCGCGTTCTGCGCCTACACCGTCCCTTCGCACCACCCGTACCTGCTGCTCAACTGGACCGCCCGCCGCCGCGACGTCCTGACGCTCGCGCACGAGCTCGGTCACGGCCTGCACGCGTACCTGGCGCGTGACCAGGGCATCTTCCACCAGTCGACGCCGCTCACCCTGGCCGAGACCGCGTCGGTGTTCGGCGAGACGGTCACGTTCGGCCGCCTGCTGGCGGAGACGACCGATCCCGCCGACCGGCTCGCGCTGGTGGCGGAGAGCCTCGAGGGCCAGATCGCGACCGTGTTCCGCCAGACGGCCATGAACCGGTTCGAGGACCGGGTCCACACCGAGCGCCGGGGGGAAGGGGAGTTGAGCGTCGACCGGTTCGGCGACCTGTGGGTGGAGACGCAGCGCGCCATGCTCGGCGACTCGGTCGAGCTGACCGACGGCTACCGCACCTGGTGGTCGTACATCCCGCACTTCATCGGTACTCCCGGCTACGTGTACGCGTACGCCTACGGCCAGCTGCTCGCGCTGTCGGTGTACCGCGAGTACGAGGCGCGTGGCGCTGACTTCGTCCCTCGCTACCTCGACTTGCTGTCACGGGGAGGCTCGGCATCCCCCGAGGAGCTGGGTCGGGTGGTGGGCGTCGACCTCTCCGATCCCGGGTTCTGGGACGGGGGCCTCGACATCATCGAGCAGCAGCTCCACGCGGCCGAGCAGGCGGCCGTCGCCGCCGGACGGGTCCCGCCGGGCTGATCAGGGGTCCCATCGCGCCAGCTCGCGCTCGAGCTGGGCCAGGCCCATGTTCCCGAGGTCGAGGGCGTGGCGGTGGAACTCCTTCAGGTCGAAGCGGTGGCCGAGCCGCCGGCGGGCCGCATCGCGCGCGCCCAGCCAGACCCGCTCGCCGACCTTGTAGCTGATCGCCTGACCGGGCCAACCCAGGTAGCGGTCGACCTCGCTGGCCATGAAGTCGGCCGGCATCTTGGAGTGTTGGATCGCGAACGGGAGCGCCAGCTCGGGCGTCCACGTCTCGCCGGCGTGGTGCTCGTCGTCGGCGGGAACGGGCAGCTCGAGGTGCAGCCCGATGTCCACGACCACCCGCATCGCCCGCATGGCCTGTGCCGCCAGCATGCCCATCTCGTCGCCGGGTTCGTCGAGGTACCCGAGCTCGCCCATGAGCCGCTCGGCGTAGAGCGCCCAGCCTTCGCCGTGGCCCGAGCTCCACGCCAGGCTGCGCTGGAAGCGGGTGAGCTCGTCGGCGAGGTAGAGGACCTGGCCGACCTGGAGGTGATGCCCGGGGACGCCCTCGTGGTAGCAGATCGACACCTCCTTCCACAGCGGGAAGCGCGTCTTGCCCAGCGTCGGGTACCAGGTGCGCCCGGGTCGGCTGAAGTCCTCGGAGGGCGGCGTGTAGTACATGGCGGCGGCGCCCCCCGGCGGCGCGATCATGGCCTCGACCCGCTGCACCGGCTCGGGGATGTCGAAGTGGACGTCGTCGAGCTCGGCCACGGTGCGGTCCATCAGGTCCTGGAGCCACTGCCGCAGCGCGTCCGCGCCCTCGATCGCCCGGGCCGGCGCCGCGTCCAGGTGCTCGATGACGACGTCGACGCCTTCACCGGGGAGGATGCGCTCGGCGACCTCGCCCATGGCGTGCTCGATACGGTGGAGCTCGTCCCATCCCCACCGGTAGGTCTCGTCGAGGTCGAGAGTCATGCCGGTGAACGCGCGGGCCCGCCGCGAGTACCGCTCGGCGCCGACCGGATCGCGTTCGGCCGCCCGGGGTGAGTACTCGTCGGAGAGGAAGCGGGCGAAGGCGGCGTAGGCCTCGGTGGCGCGCTGCGCCCGCTCCTCGAGCGTGCGCCGCAGTGTGCCGCCGCGGCCGGCGGGGCCGGCGTACTGCTCGGCCAGGCGCGGGAAGAAGGGCGGGTCGTCACCGCCGAGCCCGCCCCACGTCTCGGCCTGGCGCGTGCAGGTGACGACCTGGCGGCGGGCCGCGGCCAGACCGCGCCGTGCGCCCTCCGAGAGCGTGTCCTGGTAACTCGACAGGGCCGAGGGCACGAGCGCCATGCGGGCCGCGATCGCGTCCCAGTCCGACTCGGTCTCGGTTGGCATGAGGTCGAAGACCTGCCGGACGGCCTGGAGGGGGCTGGCGATGTTGTTGAGCTCGCACAGGTGCTCGCCGGCGTCGTGGAGCTCGACCCCGAGCGAGAGCTCCTCGACCATCACCTCGGCCGCCACCCGGTCCCGGTCATCGTCACGGGGAGCGTGCTCGAGTTGGGTGAGCGTGGCCCGGGCATGATCGGCGCGCTCGTCCGCGGCGTCGGGGCCGTAGTCCGTCATCTCGGAGTCGTGGCCGGTGATGCCGGCGAACGTGGCGCTGATCGGGTCGAGGGCGGCGAACCGCTCGACGTACTCGTCCGCGATCTCGTCCACGCTCGGCATGACTCTCCCTTCGAGAGGAAGGTGAGTCTCGCGCGGGTTCGCCTACACGGATTCGAACGAGGGCGGCCCGAGGTCGTCGAGACAGGGGTGCTCGGGAGCCGGGCTCGGATCAGTGAGGAACTCCTGGCGGAGCAGCCGCGGACATTCCTGGGCGGTGGCGTCGTGGCCGATTCCCGGGAGCTCGAAGAAGGAGGCGTTGGGCAGGGTCTTGGCCGCGAGGCGCCCGTCGTCCGGCGGGGTCGTCGGGTCGTACTTGCCCACGAGATCGCCGCCGGGTGTCTTGGATTACTTGTCACACCCCATAGTTATCGTCTCCGTATGCGCTCGGTGCATCGGACAGCACGTGTGGGTCTCCGCTTGACGCGGGGCCAGTCGCGACGCTGCTTCGGGTTGTTGCGGTCGGCTGGGGACGTGTGGGCGGCGCTCGTCGACGTGAACAGGCACAGGTTCGCGCGCAGAGCGCAGCCGATCGGGACATGCCAGGCGTGGTGCCGCGAGGTCGCCGGTGTCGCGTGTGGAGAACTCTCGGTGACCGCAATCCGGTCCGTGGTGCGCAGGTACTCGGCTGCGTTCTTGGAGACGGGGCGGCGGCGCCGCAAGGGTGAGCGAGCGCGGTATCCGCGGCGCAAGCGGGCGTTGTTCCCGGTCCGCTGGTATCAGGGCACGTTCGTGCTGGAGCACCGACGGGTGCGCTTGTCGGTCGCCAAGAGCGCCCCCGCGTTGTGGCTCCGTCTCGCCCGGGACATCCCGTACCCGCCCGCGCAGGTCCGCTCGGTCACCCTGGTATGCGAGGCCGGGCGGCTCTTCCCGGATGTCACCGCGGCAGTCCCGGTCGCGGACCATGATCTCGATCCCGCTCGGGTCGCCGGGGTCGATGTAGGGATCATCCATCCCTTCGCCGCTGCCAGCGAGCAGGAGGCACTCGTGGTTTCGGGGCGGGTGATCCGCGCTGAAGAACGCGTTCATCTCGCCGACACCAAAGCCCGAACTCGCCGGATGGCGACCAAGACGCCGCGCCGGGGCCAGCGTGGCTCGAGGCGGTGGCGCAAGCTCCGAGCCGCCCAGCGCCGCGCCGAGACCAAGCATCGCCGGCGAGTACGCCTCGCTCACCACCAAGCCGCCAAGACTGTCGTCACTTGGGCTATCGAGCACCGCGTCGGGACCCTCGCGATCGGTGACCTCGCCGGCATCGCCACCGACGACGCCGGGCGTCACCAGAACCTCCGGCTGCGCCAATGGCGCCGAACCCATCTCGTCGGCGCACTGCGTGACAAGGCCGAGGCCGCCGGCGTCCAGGTCGTCATGGTCGACGAACGCGCCACCTCATCGACCTGCCCCCAATGCGGCTCGCGCACAGCGAAGCCCCGGGGACGGAACTTCGCGTGCCCATCGTGTGGGCACCAAGAGCACCGCGACGTCGTCGGTGCTCGCAACATCGCCGCACGCAGCGGCGGAACCACGCGCACCCCCGTGCGCGTCACGCACCGTCGAGCAGGCCAACCACCTGCCCGGCGTGACCGGCGGCGACACCTCTGGGATCTCCGCCGGTCCAGCCCGGCACCGGGCCGCTCCGCCACAGCGGGGAGTCGCTCGCCGGCGAACCCTACCGAAGCACCCGCTCCGGCGACGGTTCACGACCATCCCGATGGTCACCCGGCGAGGATCACGCAAGCAGCCTGACTACTTCAGAGACTTGCGCGACGGTGCACTACCTTCGAGGCATGAGCGAAGACGGGCCGATCCGTCAGGAGACCGACAGCATGGGCGCGATCGACGTACCTGCCGCCCGGTACTGGGGTGCCCAGACCCAGCGCAGCCTGCACCACTTCGCCATCGGCGACGACCGTATACCCAAGCCGGTTATCAAGGCGATGGCCGTCCTCAAGAAGGCGGCCACGCTCACGAACCAGGACCTGGGGAAGCTCGCGGCCGAGGAGGCGAAGCTCATCGTCCAGGCGGCCGACGAGATCATCGAGGGCCGTCACGACGGCGAGTTCCCCCTCTCCGTCTGGCAGACCGGCAGCGGCACCCAGACCAACATGAACGTCAACGAGGTCATCTCCAACCGCGCCATCGAGCTCGCGGGCGGGGAGCGGGGGAGCAAGGCGCCGATCCACCCCAACGACCATGTGAACCTGTCGCAGTCGTCGAACGACACGTTCCCGACCGCGATGCACATCGCCGCCGCCGAGGAGCTCGTCCGGCGGCTCGTGCCCTCGGTGCGGGCCCTGCGCGACGCCCTCGCCCGCAAGGCCGACGACTTCGCCGGGATCGTGAAGATCGGGCGCACCCACCTCCAGGACGCGGTGCCGCTCACGCTCGGGCAGGAGTTCGGGGCCTACGTCGCCCAACTCGACGCCGATCTCGCGCGCATCGACGCGGTGCTGCCCGATCTCTACGAGCTGGCCTTGGGCGGGACTGCCGTCGGCACCGGACTCAACACCCATCCGGACTTTGCCGAGCGGGTCGCCGAGCGCATCGCCGAGCTCACCGGCCTGCCGTTCGTCTCGGCGCCGAACAAGTTCGCCGCCCTGGCCGCCCACGACGCGCTCGTGATGGCGAGCGGCGCGGTCAGGACGCTGGCGGTGTCGCTGATGAAGATCGCCAACGACATCCGCCTGCTCGCCTCGGGCCCGCGCTCGGGGTTGGGCGAGCTGATCCTTCCCGAGAACGAGCCGGGCTCGTCGATCATGCCCGGCAAGGTCAATCCCACCCAGAGCGAGGCCATGACGATGGTCTGCGTGCAGGTGTTCGGCAACGACGTCACCATCGGGCTCGCCGGCTCACAGGGGCACCTCGAGCTCAACGTCTACAAGCCGGTCATCATCTTCAACTTCCTGCACTCCGTCGAGCTCCTCACCGACGTCTGCCGCTCCTTCCGGGAGCACGCGGTCGAGGGGCTGCGGGCCAACGAGGAGCGGATCGCCGAGCACCTCGGGAACTCGCTCATGCTGGTTACCGCGCTCAACTCGCACATCGGCTACGACAACGCCGCCGCCATCGCCAAGCACGCCCACCACGAGGGCCTGACCCTCAAGGAGGCGGCGGTCGCGCTCGGTCACCTCACGCCCGAGCAGTTCGACGAGCTCGTCCGCCCCGAGGACATGACGGGACCGTCGGAGGAGTAGACCAGCCGCCGCGCGGCGACCGGAGGTCGCTCGCCAGCGAGCGAGCGCCCGCGGCGCAGGTATCCTGCGCCGCAGCGAGCGAGCGAGGATAGATGGCGCTGAAGAAGGTGGTCGAACGCCTGACCAAGCCGGTCGGGGAGCTCGACCGTCAGAAGCTGGAAGCGTTCTGCACCGAGCTGGGCGTGACCGCGATCACCGACGTCACTCCCCGTACGCAGGTGCGGGTCGCCGGCGAGGTGCGCTCGGTGCTGATCGTTCCTCGGGCCGGCGCCCCCGCGCTCGAGGTGACCGTGAGCGACGGGCGTGGCGCGGTCACCGCCGTGTTCCTGGGCAGGCGCAAGATCGCGGGGATGTCGCCGGGGCGGAAGGTCGTGCTCGACGGCGTCACCCGCGCCGACGGCGCTCGCCTCCTCGTCTACAACCCGCGCTACCAGCTCCTCGCCTAGCCCGGGACCCGGAAGACGGCTGCGCCCGTCCCGGCGGGGTCCTCCGTGGTCGTGATCAACGCCTTGCTGTCGGCCGTGTAGGCGATCGCCTCACCCTGCGGCGTCGCCGGGAGCGGGACGACGGTCGGCTCGGTCGCCAGGGCGGCGCCGAGGTCGCCCTTGCGGACGCGCCAAACGAAGGCCTCGGCGTAGTTGCGCAGCACCAGCCGCTTGCCATCGGACGAGAGGTCGCCGGCGGTCACGAGCCCGACCCGGGCGTCGACCGCCGCCACCGGCTCGAGCACGTTCACCGCATCGGCCCGGAGCTTCTCGGGGGCTGCGTACAAACCTGCGGTTGCGCCCTTCGTCACCACGTACAGCCGGCCGGTCTTCGGGTGCACGAGCAGCGCCTCGGCGTCGTGGGGACGTCTGGAGGCGCAATCGTCGATGACGCGCGCACTCGAGTGATCTCGGCGCGATTGGGCGAACGCGTTTGGCCCGTGCGGCGGCTTCGGGATCACCTCATCGCTCCGGCTCCGCGGCGCTTGCGGCGCTTGCGGCGGCCCTTCGGGCCGCGAACACGCTTGCTCCGCCGTCAAGTCGCTCTTGGGCGACCCCTACGCCGCCGCCAGACCAGACATGGTGTGCGGCGTGCAGAGCGGTCGGGCACGGTGTGCGGTGCGCAGAGCCGGTCGCTCGCCGGACAATGCGCCGGGTGGTTCGAGACCCGGCCCGAAGGGCCGAGC
>JACDBD010000050.1 GCA_013695115.1 Actinomycetota bacterium
CGGCGCGCTCGCCGACCGGGTGCCGCGCCGGCGCTTGTTGCTGGCCACGACCGCGGTGCAGACCGTGCTCGCCGGCGTGCTGACGCTGCTGACCGCGACGGGCACGCCCGGCCCCGGCGTCGTCACGCTGATCGTCCTCGGCGCCGGATGCTCGTTGGCCCTCGGGTTCCCGGCGTACCAGGCCCTGCTCCCCGATCTCGTCCCCCGCGAGGATCTCCCGGGTGCGGTCGCGCTGTCGTCAGCCCAGTGGAACCTGGGTCGGGTCATCGGGCCGGCGCTGGCCGGGGTCGTGATCCGCTTCGGCGGCTACGAGTGGGCGTTCGGCTTCAACACGGTGAGCTTCGGCGCGGTGATCGCAGTGCTGCTGGTGCTGCGGCTCCCCCGGCCGGCGCAGGCGGTGGAAGCGTCGATCGTCGACGCGATCCGCGCCGGCGCCCGGTTCGTGCGCCGAGACCCGGGCCTGCGAGTCGTCGTCGGCTACATGGCTCTCAACTCGTTGCTGGCGGCACCGTTCATCGCGCTCGTCCCCGCGTTCGCGCTCAAGGTCTTCCACAACGAGCAGACGGGGACAGCCGCGCTCATCATCGCGCAGGGCGTCGGGGCGGTGTTGATGGGGCTCTCGCTCGGTGCGCTCCACAGCCACTTCGGTGGCCGCCGGGTGCTGCTCGGCGTCCTCTGGGGGCTGCCGCTCGCGCTGTGCGCCTACGCGTACGCGCCCAACCTCCCGGTCGGGGTGGTCGCGATCTTTGTGGTCGGGTTCCTGTACCTCGGCGCATTGTCGAGCTTCACGACCATCGCTCAGCTCCGCTCCCCCGCCCAGCTGCGGGGCCGGGTCCTCAGCGTCCTGATGGTGTTGCTCGGAACGCTCTACCCGCTGGGCAGCGTGCTCCAGGGGGCCATCGCCGACCGCGTCGGCCTGCGGGCGACGACCGCGGGCGCAGGCGTGTTGATGGCGGCGGCGTTGCTCTTGGTTCGGGTGGCGCGGCCGAGCATCGCCCGGGCGCTCGACGACACCGATACGGCGGACGCGCCGCCGATGACGATCGAGCCGGTGCCGGTGGCGTCGGAGGGGTCGCGCTAGGCCCGGGCGCGGGCCAGCGCGAACGCGCTCACACCCACCAGCGCGAGTGCGCAGGCCATCTGCCCGAACCACCAGGCCGCCAAGCCGTGATGATCCGAGATCGGGCACGCGACCGAGAACGCGGTGAAGAGACCGGCGGCTCCGAGCGAGGCGAGCAGACCCCAGCGCCGTCGGGCGAGCAGGCCGCCGGCGGTGATCGCCAGCGTGGCGAGGAACACCATGCTCAGCGCGACCGACCAGGTCGGCGCGGGTGCGGTGGGCCGGGGCTCGAGGCCGGTGGCGATCAGGAACAGGACGTACCAGGTCGCGCCGATGAGCACGGCGGCCTCGGTCGAGATGCGTTCGGCGAGCCACGAGCGGGTGTCGGGCCGCTCGGCGACGACAGTCGTGGTGGTGACTCGCTCTTCGGTGCTGATCATGAGGGGCCTCCCGGTCGGCGGCGGGCCCATTCTCGCGCTGGTACGGTCCGCCCGCCTGTCGGGGAGGTCGGAGATGGTGGTCGAGCGGGAGCGCCAGGATCGGGTGGGCATCATCCGGCTGAACCGGCCCGAAGCCCGCAACGCCGTGAACGACGAGGTCTCGCAGGCGATCGAGGACGCCCTCGACGAGTTCGAGGCCGACGACGGCGTCGGGGTGGTCGTCGTCACCGGCACCGGCGACGTCTTCTCCGCCGGCGCCGACCTCAAGATGGTGGCGAAGGGTGAAGGCTTCAAGATCGCGACGAAGCGAGGTGGCTTCGGCGGCATCACCACCCGCGACTTCCCGAAGCCGCTGATCGCGGCGGTGAACGGGCCCGCGCTCGCGGGCGGGTTCGAGATCGTGCTCGCCTGCGACCTCGTCGTCGCCGCCGACGACGCCCGGTTCGGCCTACCCGAGGTGAAACGGGGCCTGTACGCCGCCGCCGGCGGGCCGTTCCGCCTCGCTCGGCGCATCCCGCTGGCCACCGCCACCGAAATCGTCCTCACCGGCGACCCCATCGACGCCGGCCGCGCCCATGCCCTCGGCCTCGTCAACCGGCTGGTACCGCGGGACCGGGTGATGGAGGAGGCACTCGCGCTCGCCGCCACCATCAGCGCCAACGGTCCGGTGGCGGTCCGCAACTCCCTGCGGATGCTGCGCGAGGCCGTCGACCTCACCGAGGCCGAGGCCTGGCCCCGCAGCAACGAGCTCGCGGTCGAGGTGTTCTCGACCAAGGACGCCATCGAGGGCGCGACGGCATTTGCTGACAAGCGGCCCCCGCAGTGGACGGGCACCTGATCACCAGACTCGAGGCCGTGCCCCACCGTTTTGGTGCGGTCCAGCCTCGAGAACGGTCGATGCGACCGCGGGAGTAGCTGCTCCTAGAATCCGCGCTCATGGGATCGGGTGAGCGCATGCGGGTCGAGGAGCTGGCCCGGCGGGCCGAGGTCTCCGTCGACACCATCCGCTTCTACCAGAAGCGCCGCCTGCTGGCGCCGCCGGAGCGGGAGGGTCGGATCGCCTGGTACGGGCCCGAGCATCTCGAGCGGCTGGCCCGGATCCGCGACCTGCAACGCCGGGGGTTCTCGCTCGCCGTCATCCGTCGGCTCCTCGCCGGCGAACTGGACGCGACCGACGAGCCGCTGGCGGCGGCGGTGGCGGCGGCCGAAGGCGCGGGCCCGACCGAGTTCCTCACCCTCGACGAGCTCGCCGAGCGCGCCGGCGTCCCGGCCGCGCTGATCGAGTCGGTGGCGAACGAGGGCCTGCTCATCCCCCGACTGCACGAGGGCGAGCCCCGCTACACCGCCGGCGACGCCGACGTCGTCGCCGCCGGTCTGCGTCTCTTGGAAGCCGGCCTCCCGATGCCCGATCTGATTGCGCTCGCCCGCCGCCACCACGACGCCACCCGCGTCACCGCCGAGGAAGCGGTGGCGATGTTCGACACCCACGTCCGGCGGCCGCTGCGCGACTCTCACCTGCCGGCGGAGGAGCGCGCCGAACAACTCGTCGACGCGTTCCGGGTGCTGTTGCCGTCGGTGACCGCACTGGTCGCACACCACTTCCGGCGGATCCTGCTCCAGGTCGCGCAGGAGCACCTCGAGCGCGTCGGTGAGCCCGCGGAGCTGGCGGCGGCCGAGGAGGAAGCGCGCCGCACGCTCGAGGCGGTGTGGACGTGAGCCGCAGCACGCGGGCCGCGCCGCTGCCCGAGGGAGCGGACAAGCGACGTGAGGTCGAGAGCATGTTCGACCGCATCGCTCCCCGCTACGACCTGGTGAACCGGGTGATGACCCTCGGGCTCGACCGCCGCTGGCGCCGCCGCACGATCGCGTCGCTGGCGTTGCCCAAGGGCGCGTGGGTCCTCGACCTGGGCTGCGGGACCGGCGACCTGTGCGAAGAGCTCCGCGCCGTCGGCCACTCGCCCGTGGGTGTCGATCTGTCGGCGGGGATGCTCGGCGCCGCCCATACCCGCGCACCGCTCGTACGCGGCGACGCCCTCCGGCTTCCGATACCCGACGGCACGGTCGACGGAGTCGTGTCCGGCTTCGCGCTCCGCAACGTTGTCGATCTCGGCGAGCTGTTCGCCGAGAGCGCTCGGGTGCTCCGCCCCGGCGGCCGCGTGGCCATGCTCGAGACCGACGAGCCGAACAACCGGCTGCTCCAGGCCGGGCACCGCCTCTGGTTCCGGCGGGTGGTACCCGTGCTCGGCGGTCGGCTCGGACGCGACCGTGTCGCCTACCGCTACCTCCCCCGCTCGGTGGCGTACCTTCCGCCCACGTCCGAGCTGCTCGCGCTGGTGGGCGCTGCCGGCTTCGACGACGTCGGGCACCGGCGGCTCGGCGGTGGCGCGGTGCAACTCGTGACCGGGACGCGGCGATGAGCCCCAGCGCGCCCGCCGCCCTCCTCGCCCGTACGCAGGAGATCGATCCGCCCGCCGACCTGCTCGACGACCTCGGCCCCGACGGGTTCGCCTGGCTCGACGGCACCGGCGGGCTGGTGACCAGCGGCGTCGCCGTTCGCGTCGCCCCCGCTGACGTGGCCCGCTCGCTCGCCGCCATGACCATCGAAGATCCGCTCGCACGACCGGGCACGGGCGCGATCGCGGTCGGCGCGCTCCCGTTCGCGGGCACCGGGGAGTTGGTGGTTCCGCAGACGGTCACCGCCATG
This sequence comes from Actinomycetota bacterium, assembly GCA_013695115.1. Lineage (GTDB taxonomy): Bacteria > Actinomycetota > Acidimicrobiia > IMCC26256 > JACDBD01 > JBPCMN01. The sequence continues at coordinate 4,205 of JACDBD010000050.1, forward strand.
GCAGCCGACGGAACCGCCTGGCATACGCAGATCGGTTCGGCGGGCCCGGCCGAACCTGACGGCCGGGACCGATCGCGCCCGTCGGTGTTCGCGGTGGAGTCGGTCCAGTCGCGTGAGGACTGGCACCGAATGGTCGAGGCGGTGCTGGGCGCCATCGAGGAGGGTCGCCTGTTGAAGGCGGTGCTGGCACGCGAGGTCACCGTCGAAGCCGACGCGCCCTTCGACCCTCGAGCCGTGCTCGACCGGCTGCGGGCGACCCAAGCGGGCAGCGTCGCTTACGGGTTCCTCGACGGTCCGCGAACGCTCGTCGGCGCGACGCCGGAGCTGTTGGTGCGTCGCCAGGGGACGCTCGTCCTCTCGCGCCCCATGGCCGGGACCATGGCCCGGCGTTCGTCGAGCGCGGAGGACGACCGGGTGGCGACCGCACTGGCCGCTTCCGCCAAGGACGACAACGAGCACCGCCTCGTGGTCGACGCCGTGCTCGACACCCTGACCCCGTGGTGCGATGACCTGCGCGCCGACTTCCCTCCGGACGTGGTCCGTCTTCCCGCGTTGATGCACCTCGCCACCGCGGTGCGGGGCCGTCTCCGGGAGCCGGCGCCGACGGCGCTCGAGCTCGCCGCCGCGCTCCATCCCACGCCCGCGGTCGGGGGCACGCCGCGCGTCGAGGCGTTGCCGTTGATCGAGCGCATCGAGGGCTTCGAGCGGGGCCGCTACGCCGGCCCGGTCGGATGGGTCGACGCCCGCGGCGATGGCACCTGGGGGGTCGCGCTGCGGGGCGCCGAGATGGAGGGCCACCGGGCTCGACTCGTCTCCGGCGCCGGCATCGTCGCCGGCTCCGACCCCGACGCCGAGTGGCGCGAGACCGAGGTCAAGCTCGAGCCGATGCTCCGAGTCCTGGTCCGGCCCTAGCGCGAGACCGCGCGCTCGACCGCCTCGGCGGCTTGGCGGTGGCGGTCGACGTTGTCGGCGCGGTCGGTGGGGACGATCACGAGGCGCACGCCCCCGGCGGCGATGGCAGCGTCGAGTGTGGGGACGACCTCCGAGGCCTTCTCTACCCGCTCGGCCGCCAGGCCATGCGTTGCCGCCAGCGCGGTGAGGTCGAGACCGTGGGGTGTTCCGAACAACGCCTCGAAGTGCTCGGGCAGCTCGGCTTGGGGAAGGAAGGAGAAGATCCCGCCACCGTTGTTGTCGAGCACTACGAATGTTGCATCGACACCTCGATCCACCGCACCCAGGAGGCCGTTGGCGTCGTGCAACAGGCACAGGTCGCCCAGTAGCGAGACAACCGGTCCGGTGGACGTCGCCACCGCGGCACCGAGCACCGTCGAGACGAATCCGTCGATGCCGTTCACGCCCCGGTTGGCGAGGAAGCGGAGACCGGCGCGCGATCGGGCGAACGACTCGACGTCGCGCACCGGCATGCTCGACGCCACCAGCAGGGTCGCGCCCGCCGGAAGAGCATCGGGCACATCACGCGCCACCCGACCCTCGAATGGCTCCTCCCACCCGTCGAGCAGCTCGTCGAG
>JACDBD010000061.1 GCA_013695115.1 Actinomycetota bacterium
GGCCGAGCGCGCCCAGCGCGAGGCCCACGAAGGTCATGAGCATCACGTACTCCCAGCCCTCGGTCGGACGGTTGTAGACGAAGAAGCCGGCCTTGCGGTGGTTGGTGATCCACGCCACCACCGCGACGCCGATGACGGAGGCCGCCGCCAACGGAGTCAGGAGACCGAGCGCGAGCATCGGTCCCCCACCGAGCTCGATCAGGGTGACCATCCACGCGTTCAGCGCCGGCTGGCGCATCCCGAGGCTGGCGAACCAGTTCGCCACCCCGGGCCCCTCGCGCACCCGCCGGAGGTGCACCCAGCCGTGGGCGAAGAACATGAGGCCGGTTGCCACCCGCAGCGCGAGCAGCGCGGCGTTGATCGCGTCGACGTCGTCCATCGGCGTGACGCTATCGTCGCCGAACCGTCCCCGCCCGGAGGCCGTCGTGCGTTACGCGATCAGCTCGCCGAACGTCGGTGACCCCGCCTGGCTCGTCGACCTGGCGATCGAGACCGAGCGGGCCGGCTGGGACGCCTTCTTCCTCTGGGACCACCTGCACCTCGTCCGCGCGCTGGCACTCGACGTGTTCGATCCCTGGGTGATCCTCGGCGCGGCCGCGCGCGAGACCGAGCGGATACGGCTCGGGACCATGATCACGCCCGTCCCGCGGCGGCGGCCGTGGAAGCTGGCCAAGGAGATCGTGACCCTCGACCATCTGAGCGGCGGGCGAGTCGTGGTCGGTGTCGGGTTGGGTGAGCCCGCCGCGGACGAATTCGGTTCCTTCGGCGAGTCGATCGACCCGCGCGAGCGAGCGGTGCTGCTCGACGAAGGCCTCGCGCTCCTCGAGGGCTTTCTCCGCGGCGAGCCGGTGCGCCACGACGGCGACGCGTTCTCGGTCGATGCCCATCTGAAGCCGGCGAGCGTCCAGCAACCACGTCCACCGATCTGGGTCGCGGGCAAGTGGCCCAACCGGAAGCCGCTGGAACGCGCCGCCCGCTACGAGGGCGTGATGCCGATCAGCTCCGAGGGGGGGGCCGATCCCGCCGGAGGAGCTCCGCGCGGTGGTCGATCTGATGCGACCGGTGGAGCCGTTCGACGTGGTGGCGTCGGTCGGCCCGGGTGTTCCCTGGAGCGAGTTCGAGGATGCGGGCGCGACCTGGATCGTCGAGTCGGGCTGGCCCGAAGGTGACTGGCGGGACGACCTCGAGCAGATGGTGCGCGACGGGCCGTCCGGCAGTTAGGTCAGCGCCAGGCGCGCCAGCCCAACCACCGCGCCGGCGCCGATCAGCCAGGCGGGGTTGACGCGCCATCGGAGCAGCACGAGCAGCGCGACAACACCAACCGCAATCGTCAGCGCATCCGGGAACGCGTCGTCGAGCAGGACGAGCGTGACCCCCGCCATCAGGCCGAGCGACGCCGCGTTCAGGCCGTCGAGGGCGGCGCCCGCCCACGGCGACCGGCGCAGGCGGGGGACGATCGGCGCCAGGAGTGCCACGAACACGAACGAGGGCAGGAAGATCCCGAGGGTCGCCACCACGGCGCCGGCGAACCCTTCCACCTGGTATCCGACGAACGTGGCGGTCGTGAACACCGGCCCGGGGGTGACCTGGCCGATGGCGACGGCGTCGAGGAGTTGCGCGTTGGTGAGCCACCCGTACGTGTGCACGACGTCGCGCTCGAGGAACGCCACCAGCACGTACCCACTACCGAACGTGATCGAGCCGATCTTCAGGAAGACCAGGAAGATCCGCCACAGCGGGGCCGAGACGGCAGCCCCGGCGCCGCCCAGCGCGAGCAGGAACGGGGCGATGGAACCCGCCCACGGCTGGAGCCGGGTCCGGTTCTCCCACAGCATGACCACCAGGGCGCCCGTAACCAGCAGGAGCAACGGGTTCACATCCACGACGAAGAGCGCGGCGACACCGGCGACCACCACCGCCGGCATCACGCCCTTGATCGCGACGCGGCCCAGCGTCCACAGCGCCTGCGTGATCACGGCGATGACGATCGGCAGGATTCCGTAGCGCAGGTCGACGACCGCCGGGTCGGTGCCGTGGCGTTCGTAGAGCCAGGCGATCGCGAGCACGATGAGGAAGGCGGGGACGATGAAGCAGACGCCGGCAACCATCAGCCCCCGCCAGCCGGCCCGGCGGGCACCGAGATGGATCGCCAGCTCGGTCGAGGTCGGCCCCGGAGCCAGGTTGGCCGCGCCGATGAGGTCGAGGAACTGCCGGTCGTCGACCCACCGGCGCCGGCGCACGACCTCGTCACGCATGAGCGCGATGTGCGCCGCTGGGCCCCCGAACCCGATGGCGCCGAGCTTCAGGAATACCCCCGCGACCTCGGCCAGTCCGTGCCGCTCCGACGCCACCGCCGGACCCTAACGGCGGGCAGTACGCTGACACCGGCGTCAGTGAACACCGGGTGAACGGGCCGGTAGATGGGGGTGGCCGCATGCGGGCCGAAGATCTGATCCTCGTGAGCGTCGACGACCACGTCGTCGAGCCGCCCGACCTCTTCGAGGGGCATTTGCCCGAGAAGTGGATGGAGTTCGCGCCCAAGTCGGTGCGCAAGGACGACGGCACCGACGTGTGGGTGTACGAGGGCGCCGAGATCCCCAACATCGGGCTCAACGCGGTCGCGGGCCGGCCGCCCGAGGAGTACAACGTCGAGCCCACGTCGTACGAGATGATCCGCGACGGCTGCTACGACATCGACGAGCGGGTCAACGACATGAACCGCAACGGCGTGCTCGGCTCGATGTGCTTCCCGAGCTTCGTGCAGTTCTGCGGGCAGCTGTTCAGCCGGTCCAAGGACCTCGACATGGGCTTGAACCTGCTGCGCGCCTACAACGACTGGCAC
>JACDBD010000404.1 GCA_013695115.1 Actinomycetota bacterium
CGTGGCCCGTCTCGAACCGGCTCGCGCCTGGCGTTGGCGGCCACCGTGGCCGCGCTGGTGCCGGTCGTCGTCGCCGCCGCCCGCGGGATCTCGCATGAATGGGTGCCGGCCGGTGACAGCGCTCTCATCGCGGTCCGTTCTCGTGACGTCCTGAGCGCCCATCCACCGCTGCTCGGGCTGTGGGCGTCCACCTCGTTCAACCTTCCCTTCGACATCAACCACCCCGGGCCGCTGTTGTTCGACCTGCTGGCGGCGCCCGCCCGGCTCTTCGACCGGGGGGCCGGCCTCGTGCTCGGCGTCGCCGCGCTCAACGCAGCCTCACTGGTCGGCATCGCCGTGGTGGCCTGGCGCCGGGGCGGTCCCCTCCTGACGACGGCGGGCGTCGCCGTGGCCGCTCTGCTCAGCTGGTCGATGGGCAGCGAGATCCTCTACGAACCGTGGCACGCCCACAGCATCCTCCTGCCGTTCCTGCTCTTCCTGTTCCTCGTCTGGGCGCTTACGTGTGGCGACCTCGCGGCGCTGCCGTGGACGGCGGTCGTGGGCAGCCTCGTGCTGCAGACGAACGTCAGCTACGGGCTCCTCGTGCCCGCCCTCGCAGGCTGGGGCCTCGCCGGGCTCATCCTGGAGATGCGTCGTTCCCGGCGGGACAACGCCGCCGAGTGGCCACGCCTCAGTCGACGCCTGCGGCGGACTGGACTTCTCACGTTCGTCCTGGTCGGGCTGTGTTGGGCTCAGCCGTTGGTCGAGGAGCTCACGGGCAAGGGTGAGGGCAACCTCACCCGGCTGGTCCGGAGCCTTAGCGAGTCGACCGAGACGCTCGGCCGTGTCGACGGCTCGCGGTTGTTCTCGAACGTCGTGGCCCTGCCGCCCTGGTGGTTCCGACCGTCGATGCGGGACGCGTTCCCCTTCTCCCCCTTCGGCACTCCTCTGCCCTCGAAGGAGCTCGCCGCCGCCTCCCTCGCAGCTCTATTCGCGGTGCTCCTTCTGTGCGCGTGGAATGCCCGATCCCGTTCGGATCCGGTGGCGTTCCGCGCGGTCGCGACTGCGGGCTTCCTCGTGGTCGTCGGGCTCGCCACGGCCGCGCACGCCCCACGTTTCCGCTTCGGTACCGCGGCCTACCAGACGCGCTGGCTGTGGCCGCTCGCCGCGTTCGTCTGGTTCGCCGTCATTGTCACGCTGGTGCGCCGATTCGCCGCCTCGCCCTCCTGGTCGTTCGCCGTCGCCGGCACCCTGACCCTCGTGACCGTGGTCGTCGCGGCCGCCAACCTCCCGACGAGCAATCAGGGCACGAACGTGCCCTCACGATCGGTGGCGGTGGCGAGGAGGCTCGTCGCGCAGCTGCAGCCGGTTCGTGACGACGGTCCGGTGCAGTTCCAGACGTTCGGCACTGTCTTCGACCCATACGGACCGGCGGTGGTCGCCGAGCTCAGGCGTCTCGGTGTCCCGTTCGTCGTGGGCCGCAAGGACCAGATCGGAGTACGCCAGTTCGGCCGGGACAGGCGGTTCCGGGGGGAGGACGACCTCGACGCGGTCGTCATCGTCGTGACCGGTGATCTCGTCCGGGAGACGCCGCTGTCGTCTCGACGCGTCGCGCTGGTGGAAGGCCTCACTGCCAAGGAGCAGCGAGAGTTGGAGGCGCTGAAGCGTCGGATTGGCGCCCACATCCGGTCCGACGGCCTCCTCCTCAACGAGCGCGGCCAACGGGTCTTCCGACGCGGCGACCTGCCCAGCCTACCTCCCGGGTTCCCCGAGGACAGTGTCGATCCCGCAGCACTCTTCCGGCCTCGGCGCTATCTCCTCGGCTACCACGGGCGGGATCTCGAGGTGATGGTCCGTGAGGACCTCCTGGTCCTCGACGAAGCGTGGGCTCGCCGCTTCGAGCGCTACGCCGACCTCCAGGAGCGCTGGGACAACGAGACTGCGGCCGTCTTCCTTCGACAGTTGCCGCTTCCTCCGCCCGCACCTGAACCTGCACCCGTCGACGGCCAGGGCGTCTGAGGAGGCCGGCCTCCGGGCGCGGCGGGCCCGGTCCTAACCGGCGGCGGCCTGGTCGGCGGTCTCCTCGTCGGCTTTCTCCTCGTGGTACTCGGCCTCGACGTTGACGGTCCACACGTCGTGCTCGGCGCCAAAGATGTTCTCGACCGACAGCATGGCGGTGAACATGGAGTGGTCCTGGTTGTTGTACTTGTGCATCCCGTTTCGGCCGACCGGGAACACGTTCGGGACGTTGGCGTCGAGCCACCTGCGCATGGTCTCGACGTTGGCCTTGTAGGTGGCGTCGTACATCGGGTAAGCCTTCGGCATCCGCACGACGTAGCCCGACTCGACCAGCGACGCCGGCACCAGGCCGAGCGTCTCGAGCTCGCGCTTCGCCTGCTCCACCAGCTCGGCATCGGGCTTCGCCCACATGTCGTCGCCCTCGTTCACGAAGAACTCGAGGCCCAGGCAGGTGCGTCCGTCCTTCACGAGATAGGGCGACCACGACCCGAAGTTCTGGATGCGGCCGACGTCGACGCCGGGATCGTGGACGTAGATCCAGTTGTCGGGGAACCCCGCTTCCTCCGGCACGACCAGCGCCACCGTCATGAAGTCGCGGTACGCGAGACCCCGCGCCGCCGCCTGCACCTCGGGCGGCGGCGACGGGTCCATGCTCAACACCAGACCGCTAATCGGCATCGACGACACGACGTGGGTGCAGTCGTAGCGGGTCAGCACGCCGTCGGTCTCGGCGGTCACCGCCACCGCCCGCCCGCCCTCATGGTGGACCGTGGTGACGTTCGAGTTGAACGCGACCTTCGTACCCTTGGCCGTCACCAGCTCGGTGCAGCGCTCCCACATCATCCCGGGGCCGTACTTCGGATAGTTGAACTCCTCGATCAGGCTCGTGACCTGCTTCGACTTGTCGCGCCGGCGCCGGATCCACTTCGGTTTGAGCGCCTCCCAGAGAGCGCGGAACAGCGACAGCTCCTTGACCCGCTGCGCGCCCCAGTCGGCCTGGATCTCGGTCGCGGGAACGCCCCACACCTTTTCGGTGTAGGTCTTGAAAAACATGCGGTAGAGCCGCCAACCGAAGCGCGACGCCGTGAAGCCTTCGAAGGTCGTGCGGTCCTTGGGCGGCTTCACCCGCACCCAGAGATACGACAGGCCACACCGGAACGCCTCGACGAAGCCGAGCGTGCGCAGCGCCTTCATCGGGACCAACGGGTAGTCGAAGAACTTCCCGTTGTAGATGAGGCGACTCATCCGGGGCCGGCGCAGGAAGTCTTCGGGACCGAGGATCTCGAACCAGAGGTCCTCGACCGGCTTGACCTTGGTGAAGAAGCGGTGGCCGCCGATGTCGAAGCGCCAGCCGTCGCGCTCGGCGGTGCGGCTGATCCCACCCACCACCGTGTCGGACTCGAGCACGGTCGAGCCCACCCCTCGCTTCGTGAGCATGTAGGCGGCGGTGAGCCCGGCCGGGCCCGCGCCGATGATCACGACGTCGGGCCGACCGGACGCGGGGGTACCGCTGCGCTCTGTGGTGTTGGTCACGCGGGATGCTCCGGGACGGGCATGCGGGCCAACCGCAGTCTACGAGGTACTCGGGCCAACTCTCCCGCTCGAAGGGCCGCTCGGGCCCCGGCGAGCTGCGCCGCAGGGTACCTGCAGCGCGGTCGCTCGCCTCAGGGCACGTAGCGACCCAGGAACGCCAACACCGAGTAGCCGACGAGGCCGGCGGCGGCGAGCACGACCGCCGGGCGCTCCAACTCCTCCCGGGGAGTGACGATCGCGACCCCGATGGCGAGCGGGAAGGCGCTCATCGCGTAGCGCTCGAGCGAGTCGAGGTTCTCGGCTGAGAGCGCGAACAGCACGGTTGCGCCCGCGTAGGCGGTGTAGGACGCCGGCAGCCACCGGGCCAACACGACGGCGAGCGCGACGAATGCCAGCGCCCAGACCACGTGCAAGCCCGAGCCGAACCGGTCGCCGCCGAACAGGTCACTGAACCCGTCCCACATGCTCGAGAACGGGTCGGCGAAGCCGCCGCGCCGGCGCTGCTCGCTCTGGAGGCGGATCGGAAGCCAGGCGTCGCCGAACTCCCGACCGACCCACACGAGGTAGCACGCCGTCCCCACCACCGGCGAGATCACCGCGCCGGCGCGTGCGACCCGATCGCGCGGGGTCGCGGTGCGCCATCCGCGCATCCCCTCGATCGCCGCCGGGATCGCCAGCAGCGCCGCCGCGGGACGGGCGAGCCCGGCGAAGAACCCCGCCGCCGTCGCCCACCACCACCGGCGGGCCCGCAGCGCGAGGAACATCGCCACCGACAGGACGAGGAAGGTGGCCTCGGCATAGCCCATGACGAGCGTGAGCGCCGGTGGGAGCACCGCCGCGAACCACACCGCCCGCATGGCGATGCCGGGGTCGGCCGTCTCGCTCAGGGTCAGGCGGTACAGGAGCGCGCCGAACGCGAGCGCCGAGAGGTTGGCGATGATCAGCAGGGCGAGCGCGTCGTTGCCGGCGAGCACTGTGCCGAGATTGCGGGCGAGCAGCGGCACCAGCGGAAAGAACCGCAGACCGGCGCGCGGTACGCCGTATCCGTGCTCGGCGATATCCCGGTAGAACGCCGCGTCCCACGCGAACAGGCCCTGGTCGAGCGCGGGTGGCCGGCGCACGCCCTCCAGCTCTCCGAACCCGTAGCGGGCCACACCCAGCGCTCCCCCCACCAGGGTGCGGGCGACGAGCCACGGCACCAGCGCGGCGCGCACGTCGCGCCGCACGAACTCCCTCACGGCTTGGGGTACTCGATCAAGCCCTGGAACTCGAAGAACTGGTCGTCGGGCGCGACGCGGGTACGAGCGCCCGGACGACCTGCCGACAGCCCGGCCCCAATCGCCTCGCACTCACCCTCGAAGTTCCGGTAGCCCGGCGCGATCACGAACCACACGGTGTGGGTTTCTCCGGCGCGCTCGAGCACCTCGGCCGCGAACGCTTGGGTGTCGGCACGGTCGATCCTCTCCTGGTAGTCGACCCAGTCGACGAACTCGGGGGGGTCACCGTCAGGAAACGTGAGCTGCTCGAGACCCTCCTCGTCCCGGAGCAACCGGCTCACGTCCGGTCCGACCTGGTCGGGGCAGTAGACGACGACGTCACCCGGCTCCGCCTCCGCCCGGATGACCGCGGCAGCCTGCGCCGCCTGAGTGCGGTTCTCGACCAGGTTGCGGACACCGCCGACCAGGCCCAACGCGGCCACCAGCGCCAGCGCCACGTAGCGCACCCGCGCATCGGCGAACACCGTGAACCCGAACGCAACCACCATGACGAACAGGGGGAACAACCCGGCGGCGTACCGCCCGGCGAACGTCGTGCCACCGGCGTACGAGGCGAGCAATCCGAGCAACAAGGCCGCGACGAGCACCGCCGCCTGAAGCCGCACACCCGGCCGCGTCCGGAGGTCGAGCTCGACACGGCGGGCGTCGAGGGCCCGCCCGAAGATGGCGAGGAGGGCCAGAACCAGGAGCGGCACCAGCAGGGCGGTCGCCTCCGAGTGCCTCTGCCCACCGGCGAACTCGTACGCCGCGATCGAGAAGCCGGCGGTGGGGAGGATTCGCTCCCCCCACGGCGTGCCAGTGTTCGCCGCCTGGTACAGGAAGGTCGGCACCCACGGCAGGAACGTGAGGCCCCCGGCCACGATGGCGACGATCGCCGACCGGGCCGCCTGCCGGTCGGCGAGCGCCTCGCCCCGCACTGCCCGCCACACGAGGCACACACCGACGATCGCGAGCAGCCACATCGACCAGTACTGCGTGTAGAGCAGCAGGCCCGTGACGGCCGCGACCGCCGCCAGGGGCGCGAGCCCTGGCCGTTCGAGCGCGCCGCACAACGCCAGCCACCCGAGGAGCACGAGCAGGATCTGGAGCGAGTACGGGCGGTTCTCGGTCGCGTAGCGGATCGCGTACGGCGAAGAGGCGAGTACTACCACCGCGGCCCAGGCGACAG
>JACDBD010000075.1 GCA_013695115.1 Actinomycetota bacterium
CTCCTCGAGCGGGCGGGCGACCGGGTGGTGCTGACCCGGCGGGGCCGCCTGCTCGCGACCGACGTGACCGCGCGCCTGCTCGCCGCAGGTGAGGTCGAGGGGGCTGGCACTCGGTAGACTTGAGTGCTAACCGGCGGCTTCAGCGAGCGAGTGAGTGAGTGACGAGTGAGTGAGTAGTGATGGAGCAGCGTAAGGCGGAGATTCTCCGGGCGATCGTCGAGGAGTACGTCGAGACCGCTCAGCCCGTCGGGTCGCAGCGGGTCGCGCGCTCGCGTCGGCTGGGCGTGTCGAGCGCCACCATCCGCAACGACATGACCGTGCTCGAACGCGAGGGCTACCTGGCCCAGCCGCACACGTCGGCGGGGCGGATCCCCACCGATCTCGGGTATCGCTACTTCGTCGACCACTTCACCGGCGAGGCGGGACTGCTCGCCCCCGATCGGCGGGCGATCTCCGAGTTCTTCGATTCCGCCCACCGGGCGCTCGAGGATCTGCTCCACGAGACCAGCCAGTTCCTCGCTCGGGTGACCGACCACGCCGCGGTCGTGGTCGGCCCGCAACCCGACGCCGCCGTCGTCCGCAGCGTCCAGCTGGTCACGCTGCAACCGAGCGTGGTGCTGGCGGTAGCGGTCCTCTCCAACGGTGGCGTCGAGAAGGAGGTCCTCCAACTCGACCGCGAGGTCGACGATTCGCGGGTCGCTGCAGCCGCGGCCGCGCTCGGGAGCCAACTCACCGGCCAGGCGCTGACCGACCTTCCCTCCCTCCGTCCGTCCGGCGACGCCGACGTCGACCACCTGGCCGGCCTCGCCCGCGACGGGCTCGCCGAGCACCCGCCGACCGCCGAGCCGCTCTACGTGGGCGGCACCAGCCGGATCGCGGCCGAGCAGCAGTCGTTCGCGACCGTCGAGAGTGCGGCGCGCCTGCTCGAGATGCTCGAGCACCAGGTCGTCGTGGTGTCGCTCGTCCGCGACCTCCTCGACGAGGGTGTCACCGTCCGCATCGGCTCCGAGAACGAGATCGAGGAACTGCGCGATTTCGCCATCGTGCTCGCGCCCTACGAGGTGGAAGGGGAGTTGGCGGGCACCGTCGGCGTCCTCGGGCCGACCCGCATGGACTACCGGCAGGCGCTCGCGGCGGTGGCCGCGGTCTCGCAACAGCTCGGCCGGCTGCTCTCATGAGGCGAGCGACCGCTCGCCGGGGCCCGAGCGGCCCGGCCCGGAGGGCCGAGAGCGGGGAAGCATGAGCGCGGATTACTACGGGGTGCTCGGGGTCTCCCCCCAGGCGAGCGACGACGAGATCAAGCGCGCCTACCGCGCGCTCGCTCGCAAGTTCCACCCCGACGGCAACCCCGACGACCCCGAGGCGGCCGAGCATTTCAAGGAAGTCAGCCGCGCGTACGAGACCTTGCGCGACCCGGAGCGCCGGCGTCGCTACGACATGTTCGGCGCCGACGGCGCGGGCGCGGCCGGACCGAGCGGTCCCATGGGCGACTTCGGGGTCGGTGACTTCTTCGACGCCTTCTTCGGCGGCGACGCCTTCGGCCGGCGCGGGCCCGCCGGACCGGCGCGGGCCGCCGACGCCGAGATCAGGGTGGAGCTGACCCTGGCCGAGGTCACGTTCGGCGTCACCCGGACGATTGAGATTCGGCTCCCGGTCCCGTGTGACCGGTGTGACGGGTCCGGCTGCGAGCCGGGCACGCATCCGTCGCGCTGCGACGTCTGCGGCGGTACCGGCGAAGTGCGCCAGGTCCGGCGCTCGATCCTGGGACAGATGGTCACGGCGTCGCCCTGCGCCGCCTGCTACGCGGCCGGCAGCCGCATCCTCTCGCCCTGTCGCGACTGCCGGGGCGAGGGACGCGTGCAGGGCACGCACGACATCGACGTCGACGTTCCCGCCGGCGTCGACAGCGGACAGCGGCTGCGGCTGTCCGGCCGCGGACCGGCCGCCCCCCGGGGCGGGATTGACGGCGACCTCTACGTCACGATCACGGTCGCGCCCCACCCGGACTTCGAACGCCACGGCGACGACCTCGTCCACGTCCGCCGCGTCTCGCTGACGCAGGCGGCGTTGGGCGCGTCGCTGGTGGTCGAGACCCTGGACGGGCCCGAGCAGCTGGCGGTGCCGCCGGGCACGCAGCCCGGCCACGTGTTCCGGCTCAAAGCGCGGGGCGTGCCGTCGTTGCGCGGTCGTGGCCGCGGCGACCTGCTGGTACGCCTCGACGTCGAGGTGCCCGACCGCCTCCGGCCCGAGGAGGCCGAGCTCCTGCGGAAGCTAGCCGAGCTGCGCGGTGACGACGTGGCCCCCGCCGACGAGGGCTTCTTCTCGCGTCTCAAGTCCGCCTTTCAGTAGGCAGAGGCGCCAAACCTGCCCGCCGAGCGAGCGCGACCAGGAGAGGTGCCGCCCGCGTTCTGCGCGGACGCGAACGCTGCTGCCCACACCTTCGTCGACGTGCTCGACGACGAGGTCGAGATCGGTGGGGACGACGGTCACCACCTGGTGCGCGTGCGCCGCCTGCGGGAGGGAGAGCCCGTGACCGCCGCCGACGGCGCCGGCGCGTGGCGCCCCTATGTCGTCGCCGCCACCGGGCGCCGCGACCTGCGACTCCAAGCGTCTGGTCCCGTCGCGGTCGAGCCCGAGCTCGCCCCCCGCCTGACCATCGCGTTCGCGGTGACCAAGGGCGTGAAGCCCGAGCTCGTCGTCCAGAAGGTCACCGAGCTCGGCGCTGACGAGATCGTTCCGGTGCGCACCCGCCGGTCGGTCGCTCGCTGGGAGGGAACGAGCGGCGGCACTGCGACGCAACGCCTGCGGCGCGTGGCCCGCGAGGCCGCCGCCCAGTGTCACCGGGCCCGTCTCCCCGTCGTCGGTGCACCCGTCGATCTCGCGTCGCTGGCGGGACGCCCGGGCCTGGTCGTCGCCGAGCGCAACGGGGACCTGGTCGCCGACCTCGCCGACCCCCCGGGGCGGGAGTGGGTGCTGGTGACCGGGCCCGAGGGTGGCTTCGAGCCGGGCGAGCGGGAGGTGTTGGGCGACCCCGTCTGCCTCGCGCTCGGCCCCCACGTCCTCCGGGCCGAGACCGCGGCCGTTGCCGGCGCGGCCGCCCTCGCGGGGCGGCGGCGGCTGCGCTGAGCGGTACTGCCCGCCCGGCTCGGGAGAGATCGACCCCGATGCCTGTCGCACCGAACGCGTAGCGTGGCATATGCCCCGGTCGGGCGACCATCTTGACGCCGAGAGTGGCATTTTAGGGTGACTTTGGTAACCTGACGTGGTCGAACGGCTGGGGGACCACAACTCCAATGAGTGAAAACGGACGCCAGGTCGGCGAGCGCCTGCGCTCGATCCGCCGCCAAAAGGGACTCTCCCTGCACGATGTCGAGGCCCGCTCGGGACACGAGTTCAAGGCCTCGGTGCTGGGGGCGTACGAGCGCGGGGAGCGGGCGATCTCGGTGCCTCGGCTGATGCGCCTGGCCGAGATCTATTCGGTCCCCGCCGACCAGTTGCTGCCGCGCGACGCCGAGGTCGACATCGATCTCACCGAGCGTGACAGCACCCCCTTCGAGGAGGGCTTCACCATCGACCTCCAGCGTCTCAACGCGATCGAGGACGCCGACGCCGCGGTGTTGTCGCGCTACGCCGCGACCATTCAACTCCAGCGCCAGGACTTCAACGGAAGGATCCTCACCGTCCGCCGCGACGACCTCCGGGTTGTGGCCGCGGTGCTCGGCCGCAGCCCCGAGGAACTCCAGCTGCGGCTCGAGCAGTTGGGCCTGCGGGCCACCAGCGCCAGCGCGTAAGACGCCTCGGCGCCACCGGTCGGGACCGGCCGGACGTCGGCGGGCGATTGTCGTTGGTCGGGTGGGGACTACCATCTGACGCGACTTGTCCACCCCTTCGTCGACCCAGGTCAAGATCCTCGTCCCGGGCAACCACCTCATGGTCGGCCTGCTCGGCCAGCGCGACGAGTTCCTCCGCCTGGTCGAAGAGTCGTTCCCGGTTTCGATCCATGTGCGCGGCAACGAGATCACCGTCACCGGCGACGACATCGAGGCCGAACGGGTCGGCCGGCTGTTCGAGGAGATGGTGCTGCTCGTCGAGGAGGGCCACAGCCTCGATCGCGACGGCGTCGGCCGCAGCATCGAGATGCTGAAGGCCGACCAGCGGCCCACCGACGTCCTCACCACCGAGGTCCTGCGCGGGCGCAAGACGGTCCGGCCCAAGACCGCGGGGCAGAAGCGTTACGTCGATGCTGTGCGCGAGCACACGGTCACGTTCGCCATCGGGCCCGCCGGAACCGGCAAGAGCTACCTCGCGGTCGCTCTGGCGGTCCAGGCGTTGCAGGCGAAGGAGATCAACCGCATCATCCTGACCCGGCCCGCGGTCGAGGCGGGGGAGCGCCTCGGGTTCCTTCCCGGCGACGTGCTCGCCAAGGTCGACCCATACCTGCGGCCGCTCTACGACGCGCTGTACGAGATGCTCGATCCCGACGCGGTCAGCCGGCTGATGGAGCGGGGCACCATCGAGGTCGCGCCCCTCGCATTCATGCGGGGCCGGACGCTGAACGACTCCTTCATCATCCTCGACGAGGCCCAGAACACCACGCCCGAGCAGATGAAGATGTTCCTCACCCGGCTCGGGTTCGGCTCGAAGATTGTGGTCACCGGGGACGTGACCCAGATCGACCTCCCCGAGGGTCGCGGCCGGTCCGGGTTGCTGGTGGTGCGGGACGTGCTCGCCGGGATCTCCGGCCTCGCGTTCGTCGAGCTGGGATCGCGTGACGTCGTGCGGCACCGGATCGTGCAGGACATCGTGGATGCCTACGGTGCGAGCGAGGCGAGTGAGCCATGAGGCAGGCTGCCGAGTGAACGGCCTGCACGAGTCGGCGGTCTTCGGCGCGGACGAGCAATCCGAAGTCGACGTCGATCTGCTGCGCTGGGTGCGCCTGGCCCGGTTCGTCCTCACGGAGGAACGCGTGCCCGCGGACGCCGAGCTGTCGGTGATCTTCGTCGACGAACAGGCCATCACCGACCTCAACGAGCGCTTCCTCGGCGGCACCGGTCCGACCGACGTGCTGGCGTTCCCGATGGACGACGTCGTTCTCGGCGGCCGCCAACCCGACCAGGGCGGCCGCGGCCCGGGCTCGCCCTCCGAGCCCGGTGATCCCCCGGTGGTGCTGGGCGACGTCGTGGTGTGTCCCCAGATCGCGGAACGTCAGGCCGGTGAGCACGGCAATTCGGCTCCCGACGAGCTCGCCCTTCTCGTCGTCCACGGCGTCCTTCATCTGCTGAACTACGACCATGCCGAGGAGCGCGAGTCGACGGCCATGAAACGCCGCGAGCGCGAGCTCCTGGACCGCTTCCGCCTCCTCGATTCATGAGGGGAACCGACTGGCTGATCGTCCTGGCGGTCCTCCTCCTCTTCCTGGCGTCCATCTGGCTCGCTCTGGCCGAGACCGCGTTCGTGTGCACGAGCCGGGTGCGGGCCCTCGCCCTCGAGGAGGAGGGTCACAAGGGAGCGGCCAAGCTCGCCCGTCTGCTCGAGCGCCCCGAGCAGACGCTCAACATCGTGCTCGCTCTCGCGCTCTTCACCCAGCTGACGAGCGCGGCCCTGCTGGGTGCCCTACTCCGTGACCTGGTCGGCGTCTGGGGATTCGCGGCCGGGCTCGTGGTGCAGTTCATCCTCTTCTTCGTGGTCGGAGAGGTCGCGCCGAAGACTTACGCCGTGCAGCACACCGACCGGGCGGCGCTGCGGGTGGCGGGTGTGCTCACGTTCCTCACGCAGTTCCCACCCCTGCGGGCGATGTCCCGGGGCCTGATCGGCATGGCCAACCTCCTCCTGCCGGGCCGGGGCCTGAAGCGCGGCCCGTTCGTCACCGAGGAGGACGTGCGCGCCGCTGCCGATGTCGCCGCCGACGACGAGGAGATCGAACGCGAGGAGAGGCGCCTGATCCACTCGATCTTCGAGTTCGGCGACACCGTCGTGCGGGAGGTCATGCTGCCCCGCCCGGACATGGTCGCGATCGAGGCCTCCGCCACCGTCGACGAGGGCATCGCCCGCGCCATCGAGGGCGGCTTCTCGCGCATCCCGTGCTACGAGGGCGACACCGACAACATCCTCGGCCTCGTGTACCTGAAGGACCTCGTCCGCCACTCCCAAGCCGGCGAAGGCGATCAGCCGGTGCGGATCGCGGTCCGCGATGCCGTCGTCGTGCCCGAGCAGAAGCGGGTCGCGGAGCTGCTGAAGGAGATGCAGCAGCAGCAGTTCCACATGGCGATCGTGGTCGACGAGCACGGCGGCACCGCCGGTCTGGTGACGCTGGAAGACCTACTGGAGGAGATCGTCGGCGAGATCACCGACGAGTACGACATCGAGGAGCCTCGGGTCGAGCACCTCCCCGGCGGCGCGCTCCGCGTGCCCGGGCGCACATCGATCGACGACGTCAACGAGGAGCTCGGCATCGAGCTGCCCGACGACGAGTGGGACACCGTCGGGGGACTGGTCTTCAACCTGCTGGGCAAGGTGCCGGCCGAGGGCGAGACCGTCTCGTTCCAGGGGTTCGAGTTCGTGACCGAGCGGGTTCAGGGCAACCGCATCGTGTCCGTGCAGATCCGGCCGGCCGCCGGCGGGGAGCGGACTCGGCGGAAGCGCCCGAGCGAGCGGGTCGCCGACGCGCCGCCCTCTTGAGCGATTTTCGCTCGGGTTTCGTCACCGTCGTCGGGCGGCCCAACGTGGGGAAGTCGACACTCGTGAACCGGCTCGTCGGTGCCAAGGTCGCGATCACCTCCGACCGACCCCAGACCACCCGCACCGAGATCCGGGGCGTGCGCACCACGGAGGCGAGCCAGATCGTCTTCCTCGACACGCCCGGGCTCCACAAGCCCCGCAC
This sequence comes from Actinomycetota bacterium, assembly GCA_013695115.1. Classification (GTDB taxonomy): domain Bacteria; phylum Actinomycetota; class Acidimicrobiia; order IMCC26256; family JACDBD01; genus JBPCMN01. The sequence continues at coordinate 6,881 of JACDBD010000075.1, forward strand.
CGCGCTGGGCGAGCGCACCAACCAGCGGGCCCTCTCGACGCTCGCCGAGGTCGACGTGGTGTGCCACCTCATCGACGCCACCGGCGCCATCGGCCCCGGTGACCGGTTCGTGGCCGACGCCGTCCACCAGGTCGCGACCCCTCGGATCCTGGTGGTGAACAAGGTCGACCGCGCCTCGAAGCCCGCGGTGGCGAACCACCTCGGGACTGCGGCGGAGCGTCTCGGCGAGTACGACGCGTTCGTGCCACTGTCGGCCAAGACCGGTGACGGCGTCGACGCGCTCCTCGACGAGCTCGACACCCGACTTCCGGAAGGGCCCGCCTATTACCCCGAAGGCGTCGTCACCGACCAGCCCGAGGCCTTCCTCGCCGCCGAGGTCGTGCGGGAGAAGCTGTTGGCCCTCGCCCGCGACGAGCTGCCCCACTCGATCACGGTCTCCTGCGAGGTCGACGACTCACCCGAAGCCCCCCGCGACACCGGGCTGCTGCGCCTGCTCATCACCGTGCACGTCGAGCGGGAGTCGCAGAAGGGGATGGTCATCGGGCGCGGCGGCCGGGTCCTCAAGGAAGCGGGCACCGCGGCGCGCCACGAGCTCGAGGCGCTCCTCGGCACCCGCATCCACCTCGAGACCAAGGTGCGGGTGGAACGCGACTGGCAACGCCGCCCCGACTCGCTCGACCGCCTCGGGTACTGACCGGCGGCGGGGAGCCCTCGCCGCCGCCCCGGCCACCCGACCCGGTTGCGGGCCCTGAAAGCGCCCCGGTTACCATGCGCGCTTCCGGGCCACGGGGAAGGGGACTCGTGAGAGAGCGGGGGTCGCGCGCCAGGCGATGGGTGGTCGGCGCGGTCGTGCTCGGCGCCCTCCTCCTCGCCGCCGGCTGCCGCGGTCCCGACAACGGCCAGAACTCGCTCAAGCCCGAGGGCCCGGCGGCGAAGACGATCGACAACCTCTTCGTGCCGGTGTTTCTGATCTCGGTCTTCGTGGGGGTCTTCGTCCTCGCCGGCGTGGTCTGGGTCGCGCTGCGGTACCGGCAGCGCCCGGGCATCAACGAGAACCCGAAGCAGACCCATGGCAGCACACCGCTCGAGATCGGCTGGACGATCGTGCCCGCGCTGATCCTCCTCGTCGTGGCGGTGTTCACCATCCGCACGATCTTCGACCTCGCCCGGGAGCCCAAGGGGGACGTGCTCCAGGTGACGTCGGTGGGCAAGCAGTGGTGGTGGCAGTTCAACTACCCCGACGAGAAGGTGGTCACCGCCAACGAGCTGGTGATCCCGACCAACACCAAGGTGCGGGTGAAGCTGACCGCGTGCGACGACTCGCTGCCGGGCGAGTGCAACGTCATCCACTCCTTCTGGGTTCCCGAGCTCGCCGGCAAGCAGGACGTCATCCCCGGCCGGGAGCAGGCGACCACGCTCGAGGCGGACGAGCCCGGGACCTACCTGGGCCAGTGCGCGGAGTACTGCGGCCTGTCGCACGCCAACATGCGCTTCCGGGTGATCGCGGTGACGCCCGACGAGTTCGACCAGTGGATCGCGGACCAGCAGGAGGAGGCCGCGGTGCCGCTCCAGTCCGGGCCCGAGGACGCGCCCGAGCCCGCGGGGCCGGCCCAGGAGCTCGTGCTCGACAAGTACCAGTGCACCAACTGCCACTCGTTCGACGACCCCGCGGTCAGCAGCTACGGGCCCAACCTCGCCCACCTGGGGAGCCGGACGACGTTCGCGAGCGGGTACTTCGAGCTCACCCGGGAGAAGCTGATCGAGTGGCTCCTCGACGCGCCCTCGCTCGTCCCGATGGAGTCGGGCGACTGCCGCAAGCCCGGGGCCCCCGCCGTCGGAAAATGCGTGGGCATGCCGTCGTTCACGGAAGACGGCCCCGGCCCGGTGATGACGCGCGAGGATGCGGAGCAGATTGCCGACTACCTCCTCGACCTGAAATGACGGATCCGGCATGACCACCGTTTCCGGCACCCTGACCCCGCAGCGGCGGGTGGGCATCCTGCGGCGCCCGAAGTCGACGACCGGCTTCTGGTCGTGGTTCACCACCATCGACCACAAGAAGATCGGGGTCATGTACGGCACGTCCGCGCTGATCTTCTTCGTGATCGGCGGGGTCGAGGCGCTGCTGCTCCGGCTCCAGCTGGCCGGGCCCAACGGCGCCGTGCTCACCGCGTCGCAGTACAACCAATTGTTCACGATGCACGGCACGACCATGGTCTTCCTCATGGGCATGCCGCTCGCGGTCGCGTTCGGCAACTACCTGATCCCGCTCCAGATCGGCGCCCGCGACGTCGCTTTCCCGCGGCTGAACGCGTTCGGCTACTGGGGCTTCCTCTTCGGCGGGATCTTCATCTACTCGAGCTTCTTCCTCGGCGGCGCGCCCGACGGCGGCTGGTTCGGCTACACCCCCCTGACCAGCACACCGTTGAGCTCGGGCTTCCTGCCCGGCCGGGGGCCCGACTTCTGGGCCGTCGGGCTGGTGATCCTCGGTATCGCCTCGACGACGTCAGCCATCAACTTCATCGTCACCGTGCTCAACCTGCGCGCCCCGGGCATGACGTTCATGCGGATGCCGGTGTTCACGTGGATGATGACGGTCACCGCGTTCCTCACGCTCTTCGCGATGCCGATCATCACCGCCGCGCTGATCATGGTGTACTTCGACCGCCAGTGGGGCACCAACTTCTTCGTCGCCGCCAACGGCGGCG
>JACDBD010000078.1 GCA_013695115.1 Actinomycetota bacterium
GGCGTGCTCGGCCGCGTCGGCGGGCGACGAGCCGGCAGCGAGGGCGTCCTCCACCGCCCGGGCCCGCAGCGGCGTCGCCCCCATGTTCACGAGGGCAACCCGGGTGGAGCCGTTCCGTACCGCGAGCGCCCCGACGATCGCCCAATCCTGCGCCCGCCGGTTGAACTTCTCGTACGAGAACGTGGCGCCGGGGACCTTTGGCACCCGGATCTCTGTGAGCAGCTCCTCGGGGGCAAGCGCCGTCTCCAGGAATCCCTGGAAGAAGTCCGCCGAGGCGACGGTCCGCTCCCCTCCCGGCCCCCGAACCACGAAGGAGGCATCGAGGGCGAGCAGGGCGGCGGGCAGGTCGGACGCGGGATCGCCGTGCGCGACCGATCCTCCGATCGTGCCGCGGTGTCGGACCTGGTTGTCGCCGACCTCGGCCGCCACCGCCCGCAGGGGCCCGCACTCGGCGCCGAGCAGGTCGCTCACCTCGAGGTCGCGGTGGCGGGTGAGCGCGCCGATCTCGAGGTGGTCGCCGGCGTCGCGCACGTACGAGAGATCCCGGAGCCGCCCGACGTCGACCAGCACGGCCGGCGTCGCCAGCCGCAGCTTCATGAGTGGCAACAACGACATGCCGCCGGCGAGGAGCTTGGCCTCGTCGCCATGCTCGCTCAGCGCCGCCAGCGCCGCGTCGGCCGAATCGGCCCGGGTGTACTCGAACGGCGCCGGGATCACGGCTTCTCCCCGGCCGCGGCCAGCACCGCCTGCACGATGTTGTGGTACCCGGTGCAGCGGCAGAGGTTGCCCTCGAGCCCGAGGCGGATATCGCGCTCGCTGGGATCGGGGAGCTCGTCGAGCAGTGACACCGCCGCCATCACCATGCCGGCGGTGCAGAAGCCGCATTGGAGACCATGGTGCTCGCGGAACGCCGCCTGCACCGGGTGGAACTCGCCGTCGCGGGCGAGGCCCTCGATGGTCGTGACCTCCGAGCCATCGGCCTGGACCGCGAGCATCGTGCACGACTTCACCGACTCGCCATCGACGAGCACCGTGCACGCGCCGCACGACGACGTGTCACAGCCGATCTTCGTGCCGGTCAGCCCGACGTGCTCCCGCAGGTACTGGACCAGTAGCACTCGGGGCTCGACGTCGTGCTGATGGGCGTCGCCGTTGACCGTGACCGAGATCTGCACGGGCGGGACACTATCCGCCGCTCGGGCCGGGCTCAGCCGGTGCGGTCGGGCCCGGCGCGCTCGAGGTCGATCCGGACGAGGACGCGACGCTCCTGCTCCATGGCGGCGCGGTAGTCGTCCCAGTCGGGGTGCTCTCCCGAAATCGAGCGGTAGTACTCGACCAGGCCGTCCATCGCGTCCGGCAGTGACACCACCGTGGCCCGCCCGTCCACCTGCACCCAGTCGCCGTAGAAGCCGTCGCTCACGACGCAGAGCGAGACCGCCGGGTCCCGCTGGAGGTTCTTGACCTTCATGGCCGTCTCGCGGGTACTGACGACGACCTGGCCCTCGCCGTCGACCCCGCAGGTCACCGGCGAGAGCTGGGGGCTGCCGTCCTTCCGGCGCGTCGCCATCACCGCCTGGTGGTGTCCCCGGATGAACTCCCGCGCTTTGTCGAGGTCCATTAGGCCATCACCTCATGCAGAACGTCGTCGGGGATGTCGAAGTTCGCGAACACCGCCTGCACGTCGTCGTGCTCCTCCAGCGCGTCGATCAACCGGAGCACCGGGCGGACCGAGGCCTCGTCGCGCAGCTCGACCGTCTGCGTCGGGAGCATCGTGAGATCCGCGCTGCTGATCGCGATCCCGGCGCCTTCGAGCGCCGCCCTCACCCCGTGAAGGTCGGAAGAGCCGCTGGTGATCTGCCAGGTGTCACCCTGGTCGACGATGTCCTCGGCCCCGGCGTCGAGGGCTGCCGCCATGAGATCGTCCTCACTGGCTGCGCTCTTCTCGAGGATGATGACGCCCTTGCGCTCGAACTGCCACGCCACCGCCCCCGGCTGCGCCAACGAGCCGCCGTTGCGGGTGAAGAGGTTCTTCACCTCGGCACCGGTGCGGTTGCGGTTGTCGCTCAGGCATTCCACGTAGAGCGCCACGCCGTTGGGGGCGTAGCCCTCGTAGCTCATGGGCTCGTAACGGACGCCTTCCAATTCACCTGTGCCCCGCTTGAGCGCGCGCTCGATGGTGTCGTTGGGCACCGAGCTATCGCGTGCCTTCTGCACCATCGCGCGCAAGGTGGCGTTGGCGTCGGTGTCGCCGCCGCCCTCCCGGGCGGCCACCTCGATCTGCTTGATGAGCTTGGCGAAGAGCTTGCCCCGCGCCTTGTCGGCCGCGCCCTTCTTGTGCTTGATCGAATGCCACTTGGAATGGCCGCTCATCCGGTCACCTCCTTTTCCGCTCTGAAGGGCCGCTCGGGCCCCGGCTCGCTGCGGCGCAGGGTACCTACGCCGCGGCCGCTCACCTCGGCGAGAAAGCGTTCGTGCACGCGCAGGTCGCCCGACAGCTCGGGATGGAACGTCGCCGCCCACGTCGTGCCCCGACGAAGCAGGACGGGGTGGCCGTCGTGGGTTGCGAGCACGTCGACCGCGGGCCCCACCTTCGTGACCACCGGGGCGCGCACGAACACACCGGGGAATGCACCCTCGATACCCTCGACCGCCAACGACGCCTCGAACGACTCGCGCTGACGGCCGTAGGCGTTGCGCGCCACCGTGCAGTCGAGCCTGTCGAGCG
>JACDBD010000104.1 GCA_013695115.1 Actinomycetota bacterium
CTAGGTGGCTGGAGAAAAAGTGCTGACGCGTGTGAGCGAGCACAACATGTCGCGGTGCCTGATCGCTGCGGTGTACTCCATGTTGTGTCTCCGATCTCGGCTACCGACTTTCTCGGCAGCCACCTAGGTCTACGAGACCGCGCGTACCGCCGCGGTGGCGCCCGCCGCCGCCATCACCACGACGACGAACCCGGCGCGACGCCACACCGCGACACCCGCCGCGGCCAGGCCCGCCACCCGGGCGTCGAGTACGAGGGCCCGGTCGCCGCCCACCGTCGAGACGACGATGAGCGCACCGAACAGCGCGGCCGGCAGCAGCGTCAGGACGTCCTCGACGAACGCGGGCACGCGCCGGCCCCGCAGCGCGACCAGGCCGATAGCCCTCAGTGCGTACGACCCCACCGCGAGTGCGAGGACCGCGGGCCAGGTCACGGGTCGTGGTGGCGACGGCGGGCGCGCCGGCGTACGACTGCCGCCGGGATCGCGCCCGCGGCCGCGAGCACGATCGGCAGGCCGGCGGCGAGCAACGGGACGAGGATCATCCCGATCAGCGCGCCGGTCGCGGCCGCGAGCCGGCCGTCGCCCGTCCTCACCAGCGGGACGAGCAGCGCGAGGAACGCGGCCGGGAACACCGCGTCGAGCCCGAGCGTGGCGGGATCGCCGAGCACCGAGCCGAACAGTGCGCCGACGAGCGTGCCCGCGTTCCAGAACCCGAACACCGCGAGGCCGGCGGTCCAGAACGCCCGGCGGCCGTCCTCCGGGTCGGCCTGGGCGAGCGCCATCGCGGCGGACTCGTCGAGGAGGAACTGCGCCGCAAGCAACCGACGCCGGGGCGACCGGGGGAGGGTGCGGTCGAGCGCGAGGCCGTAGCCGGTGTGGCGCAGCCCGAGCAGCAGGCCGCTGACGACGGCCGACAGGGGCGATCCGCCCGATGCGACCACGCTGACGGCGGCGAACTGGGTGGCGCCCGTGAACACGAACAGCGACATGGCGCACGCCATCGGGACGGGAACGTCCGCGCTGGCGGCGAGCACGCCGAACGACATGCCGAACACGCCGACGGCGGCGCCGAGCGCGAGCGAGGAGCGCAGGATCGAGGGACGCTTGGCCACCTTCAGCCCCCGGCGATGAGCAGGACGCCGACCAGCGCGGCCACCAGACCGCCGATCTGGAGCCGGTGAAGCCGCTCGTCGAGGACGACCCGGGCCAGGAGCACGGTCGTCGCCGGGTACAGCGACGCCACCGGCGACACGAGCGCGAGCAGGCCCTCGCGCACCGCCAGGATGAGCAGCGAGTTCGCGGCCACGTCGAGGAAGCCGGCCAGCGCGGCGGATCCGAGGCTCGCGCGCGCGGGGACGAGCGGCTGGCGCGCCAAGGCCAACACGATGACCAGCAACGGAATGGACGCGGCCCGCCCGCTCAGCAGCGGCCAGAAGCCCGAACCGTCGTCGGTGTGGCTGATCACGATGAAGAACGTGCCGAAGCAGGCGCCGCTGGCGACCGCCGTGACCAGCGTGGAGGTCGCGGCGGCATCGGGCTCGTCCGGCCCGTGTCCGGGCGGATGCCGGGCGATGAACACGACTGCCACCAGCGCGAGCACCACCCCCGCCAGGGCGACGGCCGATGGCCGCTCGCCCTGCAGCAGGCCCCATGTCACCGGCAGCAAAGCCGCGCCGACCGCGGTGATCGGGGCCACGACGCCCATCGGCCCTCGGGCCAGGCCCAGATAGAGGAAGCCGACCCCGGCCGTGCCGGCGAGGCTCGCCGCCGCACCCAACCAGAGGTCGCGGCTCGCGGGGAACGGGGCCCCGTCGAGCGGAACGAGCACGAGCAGCGCCACCAGCCCGACCACCTGCACGACCACGACCACCGCCCACGTGGTGGTCCGCTTGGTGGCCAGCCCGCCGAAGAAATCCCCGGCGCCATAGGTCGCGGCGACGGCGAGCCCGAGGAACACGGCCATCCGGGGTTTCTAGTCCGCGTAACTGTCACACCCCCTCCGTACGCTGAATGCATGCAGTTGTGGCAGCCAGCGCCCGACGAGCCCGAGCGGCTCGACTGGTGGCGGCCGCTGCTCGCGGTCAAGCGGCGAGCGCAGGCCGAGCGCGTCCCCTCGCCGGTGGAGCCCGAGGAGTTCGTGTTCCGAGGCCGGGTCGACCGCGGCCGCCGCCCGACGGTGTGGATCTACGAGCACCGCCGCAGTGGGCGGGAGATGCTGGCCGACGGGCGGGGCCGCACCTACGAGTTCGTCCGGTACCGCACCGGGAGCCGTCCCGGTCGCTTCAACGAGATCGGCGTCTGGCGCGCCCTCCTGCGGGCCCGCGTGGCCGCGGGCGCCGCCGTCGACGGGTTCCCGTCGGCGCCGGTTGTGCGCCGCCGTCACCTCTCGCTCGTGCCATCTCCGCCTCCGCCGCACTCGAACTGAGTCCGAGGGCATTCGAGAGGCGCCCGCGTACACTGGCCGCTCGAGCGCTCGTAGCTCAATGGATAGAGCATCTGACTACGGATCAGAAGGTTGGGGGTTCGAGTCCCTCCGAGCGCGCAGACGGTTCTCGGTGGTAGCAAGCCTCGGGGGCCCGTTCGGCGACATCGCCGGTGAGGCACCATGCGAGTCGGCTGAGCGGCTCGCGTGGTGCTTCCACTCGTGGTCTTGGTGACCGGTCGACGTGAACCGGTCACCAAACCGGGGACGTCGATTAGGCGAGGTCGAAGCGGTCGAGGTTCATGACCTTGTCCCACGCCGCCACGAAGTCGCGCACGAACTTCTCCTTCGAGTCGTCACATGCATAGACCTCCGAGATGCCTCGGAGCTGGGAGTGCGAACCGAAGACGAGGTCGACGGCGGTGCCGGTCCACTTGACCTCGCCCGTCGCGCGATCGCGTCCCTCGAACACGTTCTCAGCCGAGACGGATGCCTTCCACTCCGTGCTCATGTCGAGCAGGTTCACGAAGAAGTCGTTGGTCAACGTCTCGGGCCGGTCGGTGAAGACGCCGTGTTCGGATTGCCCGAGGTTGGCGTTCAGGGCACGCATGCCGCCGACGAGAACCGTCATCTCGGGAGCGGTCAGCGTCAACAGGTTGGCCCGGTCCAGCAGCAGCGTCTCCGCCGGCAACTTCTCGCCGGCTCGGAGGTAGTTGCGGAACCCGTCGGCGGTCGGTTCGAGCACGGCAAACGGCTCCACGTCGGTCTGCTCTTGCGAGGCGTCCGTGCGCCCCGGCACGAACGGGACCGTGACGTCGTGCCCGGCGTTCTTCGCCGCTTGCTCGACGGCCGCGCACCCGCCCAGAACGATCAGGTCAGCGAGCGAGACCTTCTTCCCGCCGGACTGTGAGCTGTTGAAG
>JACDBD010000110.1 GCA_013695115.1 Actinomycetota bacterium
TCAAGGCGCGGGCTCATCCATCGGGGGCTTGGCGGAAGCACCGATGCTATCGGCGGCCAGTCCGACGGGGCGGCGGGGGTTGCCGGGCGGCCTGCATAGACAAAGCGATATAATCGCTGGGTGACGCCAGCCGCGTTGATCGCCCGGGCCCGCCGGCGGGCCGGGTATACGCAGGCCCAACTGGCTTCCCGCGCCGGGACCAGCCAGCCCGTGATCTCCGCCTACGAGCACGGGAAACGCGACCCCACGGTGTCGACGCTGCGCCGCCTCCTAGCGGCGGCCGGAGCCCAGCTCGAGCTGCGGACGGCATCCCTGGCGGCAACCGAGGTGGACGAGCCGGCGATCGCTCGGGATCACGCCGCGGGCCTCGTCGACGTCTTGCTGCTCGGCGACGCGATCCCGTTCCGGCGTCGCGGCGACCTGACTTTCCCCCGGATCTTCTCGTCGTGACGATCACCCGCACGCTGCCCGAGAAGGTGCGCGCGCTCGATGACGCGCTCCGCGACGTGCCTCACGCGTTCGGTGGAGCGATCGCGCTCGCCTACTACGCCGAGCCGCGCGCAACCGTCGACATCGACGTCAACGTCTTCATCCCCGAAGCCGACGCGAGGCGCGCCATCGAGCCACTCCGCGAGGTCGGCGTCACCACCGACAAGGCGGCAGTCACGAGGGCAACGACGGAAGGCCAGGTCCGCCTGGCGTGGGACGGCACGCCGGTCGATCTGTTCTTCAGCTACGACGCCTTCCACGACGCGGCTCAACGATCGGTCCGCGAGGTCCCGTTCGCCGACGGCACGATCCCGATCCTCGGCCCCGAGCATCTCGTCGTGTGCAAGGTCGTCTTCGACCGACCCCAGGACTGGGTCGACATCGCCGCGATCCGCGATGCCGGGACCCGGGTCGATGGAGCCGAGATCGTCCGCTGGGTGCAGCGCATCGTCGGCGACGACGATCCGCGCTACGAGCGCATCATAGAGCTGCTCGTTCTATGAGGCAGGTGGCTGCGGGATGATCGAGCGCTCGAGATCGGTCAAGGCGACCAGTTGAACGGTGATCGTTCCCGGCGGAATCTGCGATTCTGGCTCGTGTCGCTCGTCGGAGGCGCGTTCTTCATCTTGCTGTTCGAGTCCGCCAGGCGGCTGGGAGGAGGTCCTTTTGCGTCCGGGTTTGCAAGAGTGTGGCAGTCGCTGTGCTGGTAGCAGCGGGGCTCTGGCAATGGCGCCGGGAGCGATAAGTGTCGCTGACGTCGGGGCTCTACGCCGGTTCCGCCGCGCGGTCGAGCTGGGTGCGGTAGAGGTCGGCGTAGAGGCCACCCGCCCGCAGCAGCTCCTCGTGGCGTCCCTCCTCGACGATCTTGCCTTCGTCCATCACCAGGATGCGGTCGGCGGCCACGATCGTGGAGAGCCGGTGCGCGATGACCAGCGACGTACGACCTCGCAGCGCGTCGGCCAACGCGTGCTGGATCGCGAGCTCCGATTCGGAGTCGAGGTGTGAGGTCGCCTCGTCGAGGATCACGACGCGCGGGCTCTTGAGCAGCATGCGGGCGATCGCCAGGCGCTGCTTCTCGCCGCCCGACATCCGGTAACCCCGCTCGCCGACGATGGTGTCGTAGCCGTCGGGGAGCGACTCGATGAGGTCGTGGATGCGGGCGGCGCGCGCCGCTTCGACGAGATCGTCGTCGGTCGCGTCGGGACGGCCGTAGCGCAGGTTCTCGCGGATCGACTCGTGGAACAGGTGCGGGTCCTGCATCACCATCCCGACCGCATCGCGCAGCGAGTCCATGGTCAGGTCGCGCACATCGATGCCGTCGAACGTCACCTGTCCCTGGCTCACGTCCTGGATCCGGGGCACGAGCATCGCGGTCGTGGTCTTGCCCGCTCCCGACGGGCCCACCAGCGCGACCAGCTCGCCCGGTTCGACCGTGAAGCTCACGTCGCGCAGGATCCACGCGCTCGGGTCGTCGCTCGGAACCACCAGCCCCTCCTCGAGGGATGCCAGCGACGCCAGCGCGCCCGGAGGATGACGGAACCACACCCGGTCGAACGCGATCCGGCCCATCGGATCCACCACGTCGACCGCGCCGGGGCGCTCGGCCACCAGCGGCGGGAAGTCGAGCACCTCGAAGACGCGCTCGAAGCTGACGAGGGCGGTGATCACGTCGACGCGGGCGTTCGTGAGCTGGGTGAGCGGCTGGTAGATCTGGGTCACGTACACCACGAAGGCGGCGATGGTGCCGATCTCGATCGCGCCCGAGATCACCAGGTTGCCGCCGACGTAGTACACGACCGCGGTGCCGACGGCGGCGACGAGGCCGAGGGCGACGAACAGGATCCGGGCGTACATCGCGCTGGTGACGCCGATGTCGCGCACCCGGCCCGCCCGGCTCGAGAACCCGTCGCGCTCACGGTCGTGCCGGCCGAACAGCTTCACCACCAGCGCGCCGGTCACGTTGAACCGCTCGGCCAGGGTGTTGTTCATCGACGCGTTGAGCTCCATGCCCTCGCGGGTGACGACTTGCAGGCGGCGCCCGATGCGCCGGGCCGGGAGGATGAACGCCGGCAGCACCAGCAGGGTGAGGATCGTCAGGCGCCACTCGAGGGCGAGCATGAACGTGAGCGTCACCGCCAGGCCGATGATGTTGGCCGCGACCGTGCCCAACGTGTTGGTGACCGCCTGCTGGGCGCCGATCACGTCGTTGTTCATCCGCGACATGAGCGCGCCGGTCTGGGTGCGGGTGAAGAAGGAGATCGGCAGCCGCTGGACGTGGTCGAAGAGCGCGACCCGCATGTCGTAGATCAGGCCCTCGCCGATGCGGGCCGAGTACCAGCGTTGGAGCAGCGAGAGCGCGGCGCTGGCGAGCGCGAGGGCGACGGCGCCGGCGGCGAGGGCGGTGACGAGGCCCCGGTTCTCGTCGGGGACGGCCGTGTCGAGCAGCGTCTTCAGCAGCAAGGGCGGGATGGCCGTGACCACGGCGGCGGCGATCACCGCCACCAGGAACCCGATGAGGAGGCCCCGGTAGGGACGGGCGAGGCCCAGCACGCGCCGGATCAGGGCCCGCTCGATCCGCTTTCCCCGCACCGCGTCCGGGTCGCGCCGGAAGCCCATCACCGTCATGTGCTGCTGCATCTGGTTCGTTCAACCTATCGGGGACGGCCGCTGATTCCCCGGTCCCCGTGCCCCGCGAGACTCATCGGATGGATCGTCGCGATTCGCCTTCCCCGGCGTCGTGAGCAACCGCTACTCAGCTTGGGGGCGCAACTACTCAGATAAGGTCACGGTCCGCATGGCGACCGACCCGCAGGTGCGCGAGGAGCTGGTCGCGACCGTCCGCCGGTTCGTCGAGCGCGAAGTTCTGCCGGTCGCGCTCGAGCTCGAGCACGCCGACGAGTACCCCGCCGCCATCGTCGACGGGATGCGCGCACTGGGACTCTTCGGCATCACCGTGCCCGAGGAGTACGGCGGTCTCGGGCTCGACCTCCCCACCTACACCGGCGTCATCGAGGAGCTGGCCGCCGGGTGGATGTCCCTTTCGGGCGTTCTGAACACCCACGTCATCGCGGCCAACCTCCTCAAGTCGTGCGGGACCGAGGAGCAGCGCAAGCGGTGGCTGCCCCCGCTCGCCGCGGGGGAGATCCGGGGCGCCCTGTCACTCTCCGAGCCCGACGCCGGCAGCGACACGAGCGCGCTCACCTGCAAGGCCGAGCGCGACGGCGACGAGTACGTCATCACCGGCACGAAGATGTGGGTGACCAACGGGGTGCGGGCGGGCCTGGTCGCACTGGCGGCGCGCACCGCCGAAGGCATCACGTGCTTCATGGTCGAGAAGGAGCCGGGCGCCGAGCGCTCCGGCGGAATCAGCGTGAGCCGCAACATCGGCAAGCTCGGCTACAAGGGCATCGAGACCGTCGAGATGGTCTACGACGCCCACCGGGTCCCCGCCGACGCGGTGCTCGGCGGCGACGAGGGCCTGGGACGGGGCCAGCACTTCATCCTCTCGGCACTGGAAGTCGGCCGCATCAACATCGCCGCCCGGGCGGTGGGGGTGGCCCGGGCCGCGTTCGAGGCTGCGATCAAGTACGCGCAGGAGCGCGAGACCTTCGGGAAGCCGATCGCGCAGCACCAGGCCATCCAGATGAAGCTGGCCGACATGGGCACGCAGCTCCAGGCGGCGCGGCTCCTCACCGAGCACGCCGCGGAACTGAAGGAAGCGGGCGCGCGCTGCGACGTCGAGGCGGGCATGGCGAAGCTGTTCGCCAGCGAAGCCGCGTTCGAGATCGCGACCGAGGCCATGCGCATCCACGGCGGGATGGGGTACACGACCGAGCTGCCGGTCGAGCGCTACTACCGCGATGCGCCGCTCATGATCATCGGCGAGGGCACCAACGAGATCCAGCGCCTGGTGATCGCCCGCGGCCTACTGCAGCGCTACGCCATCGACTAATGCGGGACTAGATCGACACGCCCTTGGCCTGGACCGGCTCGCCCAGGATGAGCTCGCTCTCGGCGATGAGCGGTCCGAACGTGGCGCCCGCCTTGGCCATGGCGTCGCTGCTGCCGTGGGTACCGAGGGCGTCGGTATCGGAGTAGAGCTCGTAGAACCAGAACAGGTCGGGGTCGTCCTTGGCGCGGTTGAGGGCGTAGACCTCCGTGCCGGGCTCCTGCTCGACCTGGTCGAAGATCGCCGCGAACGCGGCCACCAGCTCATCGCCCTTGCCTTCCTTGACCCGCAGCTTGGCCAGCATCGAGACCTTCGCCATGGTTCGTCCCTTCCCCTCGGTGAGCGGCGGCATCGTACGCTCTCGCCCCATGACCGAGCACGAGCGGCCGTTCGGGCGCTACTTCGAGGACTTCGAGCCCGGCGACACCTACAAGCACTGGCCGGGCAAGACCATCACCGAGTACGACGACCACCTCTTCTGCATGATCACCATGAACCACCATCCGCTCCACACCGACGCGTGGTTCGCGGAGACCCAGACCCAGTTCGGCAAGAACGTCGTCGTAGGCAACCTCGTGTACTCGCTCGTGCTCGGCATGAGCGTGCCCGACGTCAGCGGCGTGGCGATCGCCAACCTCGAGGTCGAGGAGCTCAAGCACAAGATGCCGACGTTCCACGGCGACACGATCTACGCCGAGACCAACGTCCTCGACAAGAAGGAGTCGTCGAGCAAGCCCGACCGGGGCATCGTGAGCGTCGAGACCCGCGGGTTCAACCAGCGGGGCGAGGAGGTCTGCTACTTCCGCCGCAAGGTGATGGTCCCCAAGCGGGAGGCGGCCACGCCTCGCCGGCGGCCCTACACCTCGCCCGAGTAGCGGCGCAGTCCGTGCCCGCGTCGCCGAAGCCCTGCCCGTTCTGCGCGATCGCCAATGGCGAACAGGAAGCCGCCCACGTGGTCCACGAGACCGACGACGTCGTCGCCTTTCTCGACATCCGGCCGGTCTTCGTGGGGCACACGTTGGTCGTTCCCCGCGACCACATCGACACGCTGCTCGACCTGCCCGTCCAGCAGCTCGGCCCCTACTTCGCCGAGGTGCAGCGGGTCACGGCCGCGGTCACGAAGGCGATGGACGCGCACGGCAGCTTCGTCGCCGTGAACAACGTCGTGAGCCAGAGCGTCCCCCACCTGCACACCCACGTCGTGCCCCGCCGGCGCAAGGACGGCCTCCGGGGCTTCTTCTGGCCCCGAACGAAGTACGAGGGCGAGACGGCCATGGCCGAGGTCGCGAGCCGGATCCGGGAGGCGTTCTGATGCAAGCCGTCGTTTCGTTCTGCTGCGGGCTCCTGTTCCTCGGCATCGCGATTCTCGGGTTCGTCCTGTTCCTGACCCAGGGCGACGCGCTCGGGGCCTTGTTCTTCGGGCTCGGCTTCCTGGTGGGGGCGGCCGCCTGGTTCGGTGCCGCGGCCCACGCCCGCGGGATCAAGCTCGGCTCGCTCTCCGAGGCCTGGCGGGCGGTCTGGGGGCGGTCGGAGCCGGGGCCGCCCGGCTGACCCGCTTGCCCCGGGCCCCACGGTGCCGTAATAATGTAATCAATGAGACTGGCCTCCAGCAAGACCCAGGGGTGGTTCGCCGGGCGCCTCCCCGACGGCTGGTTCAGCGGCGTCCCCGAGGTCACGTACGACCGGGAGGAGATCCTGGTCGTGGGGGAGCTGGCCGAGCCCGAGTCGGTCCAGGGCGCCGACGACGACGCCCGCGCCGCCGCCCGCCGGTCCCGCATCGAGGGCTTCCGGGAGGACACCCGGGCCCAGCGCATGCGAATCGCCGATGACGCCGAGCACAAGTTCGGGCGCAAGGTGGCGTGGGGGGCGCGCTGCGGCGGGGAACAGGTGGTCTTCACCAGCCTGAGCGTTCCCGTCATGACCCGGCTGCGGATGCCCGAGCGAGCCGTCCTCGACACCCTGGTCGAGGCCAGCGTCGCCCGCAGTCGCAGCGAGGCACTCGCCTGGTGCGTGCGGCTGGTGCGCGATCACGAGTCGGACTGGATCCAGCAGCTGCGCGACGCCCTCGCCCACGTCGACGACGCCCGCGCCGGCGGCCCCGAGCCCTCGACGCCGTAACCGCCCGGTACGCTCGCCCGGCCTGCTTCGCCGACGCCTCACGCTCGTCTTCGCTGCCACCGCCCTGGCGGTCCCGTCCGTCGGCGCGACCGGTCTGGCCGGTGACGGCGAAGCCCCGGACCCCGGCGCCCCGCCCGAGCTCGACGTGTCGTCGGTCTCGCTGTCGGAACCGGGTCGCGATCTCGCCGCCGGCGCCGGACTCGAGGATGCGCCCCGCTACGCGCTCGCGGTCGACCTGAAACCTGGACGGGGTGACGTCGTGGCCCGCATGCGCGCCAACCTGCCCGCACCCGGCGAGCAGGTCGAGCTCCACTTCCGGGTGTTCGCGGGCCTGCCCGATCTCGACGCCGGGCTCGAGGTCGACGACATCATGGTGAACGGCGACGCCGTCGAAGCCGACGTCGACGGCTCCCTGCTCACCGTGCCCGTTCCCGAGAGCGCGCGCGCCGGCCGGGTCGAGGTCGCGCTGCGGTTCTCGTACCGACTCCCCGAAGTCGAGAGCGGCGGCGGCATCCTCGGCGGGCTCGGCGACACGCTCGACCCGGCCGCCGTCGGCCTCCTCGCCCGCCATCAGGGCGGCGCGACCCTGGGCCACTGGTTCCCGGTCTGGCTTCCGCCCGCCTCCGCGGCCGAGCCCATTCCCGATGGCTTCGGCGACATCGGCAACTTCCCCGCGGCGGTGTTCCGCGCCCGCATCACCGTTCCCGAGGGCTTCGACGTGGTCAGCGGCGGCGTGAACGTGGAGGAGCAAGCGGCTGACGGCCGGGTGACCTTCGTCGAGGAGGGCGTCGGTCTGCGCGACCTCGGCATCTTCGCCGGGCGTCAGCGGGCGAACGAGGAGGTCGCGAACGACAGTGCGACCGTGCGCGTGACCGGGCCGCGCTCGGAACGCGAGCAGCTCGCGCCGGTCGGCGAGGAAGCCGCCGCGAGCCTGGCGACCTTCGCCGCCACGTTCGGCGCCTACCCCTGGTCGGAGCTCGACGTCGTGTCGGTGCCGCTCGGCAGCGGCGTGGCCGGCATGGAATGGCCGGGGATGATCTGGATCGAGTCGGGCACGTTCGCGGGCGGGATCGCCGGCATGGGCGACCTCGGTGACCTGGAGGAGATCTTCGAGGACCTCGACCTGCCCCCCGAACTGAGCGACGTGCTCGAGGACCTCGGCCTCGACGAGTTCGAAGACCTGGGACTTCCCGGACTGGAAGGCCTCGGGTCGACGCGCGAGTTCGTGATCGCGCACGAGGTCGCCCACCAGTGGTGGCACGCGCTCGTGGGCAACGACTCGATCAGCGCGCCGGTGGTCGACGAGCCGCTGGCGCAGTTCTCGGCCTGCATCCACTTCGAGCAAGCCCACCCCGACGACGCCGGTGCCGCGTGCGCCCTGCACACCGACGGCCAGTACCAGTCGATGCGGGCACTCGGTGAGCCCGACGCGCCCGCCGACCAGCCCACCGACGCGTTCACGTCGTCGCTCCAGTACGGCGGGGTCGTGTACGGCAAGGCACCCGGCCTGTACCGGGCGCTGGGCGCCGCACTGGGACCGGACGCGGTGCTCGCCGGGCTGCGCGCGTTCACGTCGGCCAACGCGTTCGGAGTCGCGAGCTCCGACGATCTGCGCGCCGCGCTCGCCGGCGCCGCGCCCGAACGTGCCGCTGAGGTCGACGCGCTCTGGCAACGCTGGATCGAGGAGGCCCACGGTGACGAGGACCTCGGCGCCGGGGAAGTGCCGGGCGGCCTCGACCCCGAGGACCTGGAGGAGTTCGAGGACGTATTGGAGCAGCTGCTGGAGTCGGCGGGCGGTCGCTGACCATCCAAACGACTGTCGCGCAGCCGCGCCCGACAGGCAGGTGCCGGGCGCGGCGCGCGCTGGGGGGCTCTTGTTCTCGGAGCCTCGCCGCTGTGGGCAGTATGGCCCATTTGCGGCGGTCCCCGGCCAGGGGTGGTCGTTCGACCACGAAGCGCGCGAGCCCGGACTCGCGCGGTCAGCCGCCGAGGAACCCCACGATCCTGGGAGTGACCACGTCGGGCCGCTCCAAGTGGAGGAAGTGACCGGCGCCCGGCACCCGCTCGATCTCGAGGCCGGCGGGGAAGAACGGCGCCAGCTCGTCGTCGACCACCCCCTCGATCCCGAGGCAGCCGTCGTCGACTCCGTGCAGGTAGAGGGTCGGGACCGGGATCTCGCCGCCACCCTTCGCCTGGACGTCGGTGAGCTCGGGGTCGGACGGGGTGGTGCCGAAGGTCGCCCGGTAGTACCCGATGGCGGCGTCGAGGCACCCGGGCGCGGAGAACGTGTCTTTCAGCGCCCGCATGAACGCGGGGTCGGGGTTGTACCCCGGCGACCAGTCGCGCCAGAGCGTGTCGATGACGGCGTAGTCGTCGATCGGCACCGCGATGTCGGCCAACGGAGACTGGAAGAAGAAGATGTACCAGGACCGCTTGAGCTGGGCGGGCTTCAGCAGGTGGCCACCCAACGCGGCGAAGTGGGGCACGGCCAGGGTCACCAGCTTGCGGAACCGCTCGGGCGCGTGCGCGACCGCGGTGTACGCGGCCCCGGCGCCCCAGTCGTGACCGATCAGCACCGCCTCGCCATCCGCCGCGAGCGCGTCGGCCAGCGCGATCGCGTCGAGCGCCAGCGACCCGGTCTGGTAGTTGCCGTTCGGCGCCAAGCCGGTCGGCGCGTAGCCGCGCATCCACGGCGCGACCGCGTGGTAGCCGGCGGCGGCGAGCTCGGGCATCAGCGGCTCCCACGTCGGCGCGTGGTCGGGGAAGCCGTGCAGGCACAGCGCCAGCGGCCCGTCGGCGGGGCCGGCGTCCAGGTAGGCGAAGTCGATGCCGTTGGCGGTGACAAGCTTCGGCTGGGTCACGCCAGTACGCGCTTCGTGAAGCCGCTGATGCCGAGCCAGCTGAGGCCGATGGTGAACCCGACGAGCGCGCCGTAGATGCCGAACGCCGACATGTGGGGAATGTCGGTGAGCGCCATGCGGAAGCCCTCGCTGATGTAGATGAGCGGGTTGATCAGCACCGCCCACTTGAGCCACTCGATCGCGTCCAGCCGCTCCCACGGGTAGTAGGCCGCGCCCAGCATCGTCATCGGGATCACGATGATGCCGAAGACCATCGGGATCTGGCCGGGCTCGGCCCGGGTCCCGATCGCGAGGCCCAGTGCGCCGGCCAGGACGCACGCCAGCGGCGCCACCGTGACCAGCGCGAGCCAGTTGACGTCCACGTGCACGGGGGTGCTCGGGATCCAGAGCGCGAACGGCACCACGATGAGCGCGGCCAGCCCCGATTGGATGGCGCCGGAGACGATCTTGCCCACGGCCACCGCCCAGATCGGCAGCGGCGCCATCACCCGGTCCTCGATCTCGCGCGTGTACCCGAACTCGCTCACCAGCGGGATCGTGACCGCCTGGATGCCCTGGAAGACGACGGCCACTCCGATCAGACCTGGCATCAGCGATGTCGAGAACAAGGTGGCTCCGGCGCCCGAGCCGCCGACGCCCTGACCGATCTTCGGGAAGACGTAGGCGAAGACGAACACGATGAGGAGGGGCTGGGTGACCGTGCGCATGAGGAAGGCCACGAACGTCTTGCGCAGCACCTGGACGTCCCGGATCAGCAGCGCCCGGAACGCGACCACTTCCCCCTTGGTCGGGCTCGCTCGGAGGCCGGGCCATCCTCGATAGGGCTGGCCGGCCTCCGCCCTGCGGGCCGCTCGCCCCTCCGTGGTGGTCATTCGCGCAGGTCCTTCCCGGTGAGGTTGATGAACACGGCCTCGAGGCTGGGCTCGGTGATCCCGACATCCGTGATCCCGAAGCCGCCGGCGTCGGCGTGGGCGATCAGGCGGGCGAGCCCGGTCTTCCCGTCCCGCAGGTAGACCCGGACGACCCCGTCGGTCGCGCTGACCCCCTGTGCGCCGTCGAAGCGCTCGAGGTGGTGCGCCATGTCCTGGACCCGGCCACCGTCGGGCGTGATCCGCACCTCGGTGTCAGCCCCCAGGGACCGCTTGAGCGTCGCGGGCGTGTCGAGGGCGAGGATGCGGCCGTGGTCCATGATCGCCACCCGGTCGCACAGCTGGTCGGCCTCCTCCATGTAGTGCGTCGTGAGGAGGATCGTCTGGCCGTCGGCGTGGAGCTCGCCGATGACCTCCCACAGCGCCAGCCGGCTCTGGGGGTCGAGACCCGCGGTCGGCTCGTCGAGGAACAGGATCCGGGGCCGGTGCAGGATCGCCCGGGCGATCATCAGCCGCTGGGCCATCCCACCCGACAGCTCGAGGATCTCGGCGTCGGCGCGGTCGGCGAGGCGGAACCGCTCGAGCGTCTCGTCGGCGGCGCGCCGGGCCTCGCGAGCGCCCATCCCGAAGTAGCGGCCGTGGAAGTAGAGGTTCTCCCACACCGAGAGCGCGCGGTCGAGCGTGCTCACCTGCGGCACGACACCGATCATCAGCTTGGTCGCGACCGGGTCGGCCGTGACGTCGACACCGCCCACCCAGGCGCGGCCACTCGTCGGCACCACCCGGGTCGTCAGCATGCCCACCGTGGTGGTCTTGCCCGCCCCGTTGGGACCGAGCAGCCCGAAGATCTCGCCCGGTCGGACCCCCAGATCGAGGTGATCGACCGCGGTGACCGACGGACCGCTCTTCGAGGAGAAGACCTTCGTGAGCGCCTCGGTCCTGATCACCGCCTCGATCGCGGGCCCGGCCGGGTGTGACATCGGGCCAGGATCGCACAGCCCCCTTGATCCCGGCGCCGCGACCAAATGGCCCGATGCGGTTTCCCACCGGGCCGCTTGTCGGTATCCTGCGGATGTGCCCGGGGGGACAAGGGTTCGCTTTCACGGCGTCCGCGGTTCCACACCCTGCGCCGGCGCCCGCTACGAGCGCTACGGCGGGAACACGTCGTGTGTCTCGGTGGAGGTCGACGGCCACACTCCCGTGATCTTCGACATGGGCACCGGGCTCCGGCCCTACGGCGAGCAGATCGTCGGGTTCCCGACCAGCGGCCCCGAGGGTCGGACGGCGCCCTTCGGCGCGTTCCACGGCACCGCGCTGCTGACCCACCTCCACTGGGACCACATCCAGGGCCTCCCCTTCTTCGCGCCCCTCGGCAACGCCGACGCCACCCTCGACGTGTTCGGCCCCCGTCAGGAGGAGGGCCCGCTCGCCGACGTGTTCGCCGGGGTGATGCGGCCGCCGTACTTCCCGATCTGCCCGGACGAGCTCACCGGCAAGGTCAGCTTCCACGACGCCGGCAACGACGACTTCGCCATCAACGGGACCAAGGTGCGGTCGCGGTGGGTGCGGCACACCAGCCCGACGCTCGGCTTCCGCGTCGAGGTCGAGGGCGTGTCGATCGCCTATCTCTCTGATCACGGGCCGGGCTGCTCCGACGATCCGCCGAACTTCGTACCGCAGGATGTGCTCGAGCTGTGCGACGGCGCCGACCTCGTGATCCACGACTCGCAGCACACCAACGAGGAGTACGAGGACAAGTGGTTCTACGGGCACTGCACGGCCGACTACGCCGTCCACGTCGCCCGCGAGGCCGGGGCCAGCCGCCTCATGCTGTTCCACCACTGCCCCACGCACTGCGACGACGACGTCGACCTCATGCTCATCCACGCGCAGGAGCTCGGCAGTGCCGGCGGCGTCGATGTCATGGCCGCGACCGAGGGCCTCAGCGTCGAGCTGCACCACGCTCTCGCCCGGTGAGCGACGCGAGCGCGGAAGCGCTCCTGCCTCCTGACGAGGCGTCCTACCGCACGGTTCTCGGCCATTTTGCCACCGGCGTCACCATCATCACCGCCATGGACGGTGACGAGCCCGTCGGCGTCTCCGCCAACTCGTTCACGTCGGTGTCGCTCGACCCGCCGTTGGTGCTGTTCTGCGCAGCCAAGGCCTCGTCGACCTGGCCCCGGATCGAGGCCGCCGAGCAGTTCACGGTCAACATCCTCAACGAGCACCAGGAGGACGTGTGCCGGGTGTTCGCGACGAAGGGCGCCGACCGGTTCAGCCGGATCGGGTGGCGACCGAGTAGCAACGGTTCGCCCATCCTCCACGACGCGCTCGCCTACATCGAGTGCACCATGCAGGATGTGCACGACGCCGGCGACCACGTCATCGTGGTCGGGAAGGTCCTGGAGCTGGGTGTGCTCTCCGAGGAGGGCCCGCTGCTCTTCTACCGCGGCGGCTACGGCAAGCTCGCCAGCTAGCCGCGACCGCGCGCCACGCGGCGACAGTAGCTTTCGACTCGTGCCTCGACTCACGGGACGGGTGATCGTCGTCACCGCCGCCGCGGCCGCCACCGCCCGGATGCTGGCAGAGGAAGGCGCGGCTGTCGTGCTCGTCGGCACGGGCCCGGACGCCGGGGAGACCGCGGCGGAGATCAAGGAGGCGGGCGGACGCGCGGTCGTGTTCGCCGGTGACCTCGATGTCAGCGACGACCGCGCCGCCCTGGCGGAGATGGTGGAGGAGCTGTTCCCGGCGCGCGACGCGTGACGCCGAACTCCCGGAGGCCGCGTTCGCGCCGCTGGTAGCCTCGGCGGCCGGCGCCCCACTCACGCGATTCCGACCGGGGCGCGGACCCGGGGAGCTGTGGTGAGCGAGGAGGCGCGGGCGGACGAACCAGAGCCGCAGCCGCGCCCCGCCGACGAGGTCGACGCCGACCGGGTCGCCGCCGACACGGTCGCCGCCGACAAGGCGGACGACGACAAGGAGGCGCGCCGGGCTGGCTGGCGGCTGATCGGCGCGACCATCCGGCCCGAGCGGTGGTGGTTGGCCACCGGGATCCTGGCCGGACTGGCGTGGACCGCGGCCCGGGTCACGATCCCGCTGCTGGCCGCGGCCGCCATCGACGAGGGGATCCTGAAGAGCGACGAGTCGGCCGTGGTGCGCTTCGCGGTGCTGATCGTCGCGTTCGGCGTCGTCCAGGCCCTCTCCACCGGGCTGCGGCGCTACTCGGCGTTCCGGATCGCGCTGCGGGTCGAGACCAACCTGCGCGACCGGTTGTTCGCCCACCTGCAACGGCTGCACTTCGCGTTCCATGACGAGGCCCAGACCGGCCAGCTCATGGCCCGGGCGAACTCCGACATGCAGCAGATCCACGTCGTCGTCGTGCTCCTGCCGCTGACCTCCGCCAGCCTGCTCACGATGCTGGCGGTGATGGTGATCATCCTGATCAAGTCGCCCGGGCTCGCGCTGTTGGTTCTCGTGACGTTGCCGTTCCTCAACGTCGCCGCCACCCGCTTCACCCGGAAGATCCAGCCGGTGACCCTCGAGCTCCAGGAGGAGCTGGCCGACCTGTCGGGCGTGGTCGAGGAAAGCGTCGCCGGGGTTCGGGTGGTCAAGGGCTTCGGTGCCGAACCGCTCCAGGCGACGCGCCTGCGACGCGAAGCCGACTCCGTGCTCGAACGCTCGCTCGACGCCGCCCGCCTGCGCGCCGGCTTCATCCCGTTGGTCGACCTGCTGCCGACTCTCTCGCTGGTCGCGATCCTCTGGTACGGCGGCCATCAGGTCATTAACGGCCACCTCGATCTCGGCTACCTGGTCGCGTTCAACTCCTACGTCCTCATGCTCATCTGGCCCATGCGCATGCTCGGCATGCTGCTGGCGCAGGCGTCGCGGTCGTCGGCGGCGGCGGGGCGGGTGCACGAGGTCCTCGCCACCGAGCCCGCCATCGTCGACGTCACCGGATCGCGCCCGCTGCCCGAAGGCCCGGGGGAGATCCGCTTCGAGGGCGTGCGCTTCGGTTACGGGGGAGTCGCCGGACCGCCCGTCCTCGACGGGCTCGACCTCACCGTGCGGGGCGGCGAGGCGGTGGCGCTCGTCGGGTCGACCGGCTCGGGCAAGACCACCGTCGCCCGGCTCGTCCCCCGCTTCTACGACGTCGACGCCGGCCGGGTGCTCCTCGACGGCGTCGACGTGCGCGCCCTCAGGGTGCGCGACCTGCGCCGGGCGGTGGGGATCGTGTTCGAGGACACGTTCCTGTTCTCCGACAGCGTGCGCGAGAACATCGCCTTCGCCGACACCGAGGCGTCGATGGACCTCGTCGAGCGCGCCGCCGAGCTCGCCGGCGCCGACGGTTTCATCGACGACCTGCCCGATGGCTATGACACCGTCATCGGCGAGCACGGGTTCTCGCTGTCGGGCGGCCAGCGCCAGCGGCTCGCCATCGCCCGGGCGGTGCTCGCCGATCCCCGCGTGCTCATCCTCGACGACGCGACCTCGTCGGTCGACCCCACCAAGGAGCACGAGATCCGCTCGGCGCTGCTCGAGGTCATGGCCGAGCGGACGACACTGATCATCGCCCACCGCCCCGCGACCATCGCCCTCGCCGATCGCGTCGTCCTCCTGGCCGACGGGCAGGTGGCGGCGGAGGGTACCCACGACGAGCTGCTCATCACGTCGCCGCGGTACCGAGACGTGCTGGCCCAGGCCGAGGCGGCCGAGGCCGCCGGGGCGCGGCGATGAGAGCCCGGCGATGAGAGCCCGGCGATGAGAGGAGGAGGCGGCGGGCCGCTCGGGCAGATCGCGGTGGATGAGACGCTGACCCGCGCCGACGCCACCAAGGTGCTGCGGCGGCTCCGGGAATTGCTGCGTCCGTACCGGGGCCAGATCGCGCTGGCGACCCTGCTGCTGGTTTCGCAGACCGCGTGCCTGCTCGCGGGGCCCGCCCTCGTGCGCTACGGCATCGACAGCGGCTTGGGACCGGGCGACGGCGGGGCGCTCAACACCGCCGCCATCGTCTACCTCGTCATCGCCTTCGTCGGCGCGTACCTCGGTCGGCTGGTGATCCTCATGGTCGCCCGGGTGGGCGAGACCTTCCTGCGCGACCTACGCGAGCGCGTCTTCCGGCACCTGCTGTCGCTCGGGCTCGACTTCTTCGAGCGGGAGAAGACCGGCCGGCTGGTCGCGCGCATGACCTCCGACATCGAGGCGCTCCAGGAGCTCGTGTCGGTGGGCCTGGTGATGTTCGTGCAGAACGCGCTCATCTTCGTCGGCGCCATCGTCGTCATCTTCCTGCTCAGCTGGCAGCTCGCGCTCTTCGTGCTCGTTGTCGTGCCGCCGGTCGTGATCGCCAGCCGCTGGTTCCGCCGGGAGTCGAACCGGGCCTACCTCGAGGTTCGCGATCGCATCGGCCAGAACCTCGCGACCCTCCAGGAGGGGCTGGCCGGCGTGCGAGTCGTGCAGGCGTTCGGTCGCGAGCCGGCAGTGACCCGGCGGTTCCGGGGCACCAACGAGGCGCAGTACGACGCCCACCTCGAGACCGTGCGCATCTCGGCCCGTTACTTCCCGTTCGTGGAGTTCTCGGGGGTCTTCGGCACCGCGCTCATCATCGGGATCGGTGGTTGGTTCGTGAACCGCGACATCGTCACCGTCGGCACGGTGGCGGCATTCGTCCTCTATCTCAACAATCTGTTCGAGCCGGTCCAGCAGCTGAGCCAGCTGTACAACCTCGTGCAGCAGTCGGGCGCCGCGCTCCAGAAGCTGTTCGAGCTGCTCGACACCCGCAGCTCCATCACCGAGCGGCCGGGCGCGGTCGACCTCCCCGACGAGGGGCCCCTCCAGGTCGAGCACGTCACGTTCGGCTACGGCGACGGCGAGCCCGTACTCCACGACGTCACGCTCCCGGTGGCGCCGGGCGAGCGGCTCGCGCTCGTCGGACCAACCGGCGCGGGCAAGTCGACGCTGGCGAAGCTCATCGCCCGCTTCTACGACCCGCGCGAAGGCAGAGTGCGGTTCGGGGGCGTCGACCTGCGCGACGCCACGCTGCGTTCGCTGCGCCGGCGCATCGTGGTCGTGCCCCAGGAGGGTTTCCTGTTCGCGGGGACGGTGCGGGACAACATCCGCTTCGGCTGGGCCGAGGCCACCGACGCCGAGATCGACGATGCCATCTCTGCCCTGGGGCTGACCGAGCGGTTCGACGCGCTGATCGACGGGCTCGACACCGAGGTCCGCGAGCGGGGGTCACGGCTCTCGGCCGGAGAGCGCCAGCTGGTGTCGCTGACGCGCGCCGCCCTCGCCGACCCGACCCTGCTGGTGCTGGACGAGGCGACCTCGAACCTCGACCCCGGCACCGAGCGGACGGTCGAGCAGGCCCTCGAACGCCTGATGGAGGGCCGGACGGTCGTGGTGATCGCCCACCGGCTCTCGACCGCCGAGCGCGCCGACCGCATCGCGGTGGTCGACGAGGGTCGCCTGGCCGAGCTCGGTACGCACGAGGAGCTGTTGGGGCGGGAGGGCTGCTACGCCAGCCTCTACGCCGCGTGGATGGCAGCACCGGCCGCCACCGGATGAGAGATTGATGCGCGTCAGCGCATCAAGCCCTTCCCCGTGACCAGGGGCAGGTCGAGGGGCGAGAGGAGGCCCGGCGGCGCCTCGCAGACTGCCGGGATCGCGTTGAGCATCCGCATCGCGGTCATGAGCAGGCCGCCGGCGTTGTGGTCGCCGCCTTCGCCCACGAACTCGAGCTCCAGCTTGATCTCGGGGTCACCCTCGAGCAGCACGCGGTAGGAGCCCTGGCCGCTCGGCTGGGGCCAGTCGGGGGCGGCGGTGTCGTGCATGCGGGTGACGTGCTCGACGATGACACGTGGCTCACCGCCGACGATGCCCTGCACCTCGAAGCGCAGCCCGGCCATCGTGCCTTTCTCGATCGTGCCGCTGGGCACCGTGAACGTCTCGGTCGCGGCCCACTTCTCGTGGGTCTCGCGGACGTCCTCGAGCTCGACGCCGAGCCCGGCCGCCATCGCGTGCACCGCCCCGCCCCACGCCAGCGCGAGCACGCCCGGTAGGAGGAGGAGCGGGGTGTCGTCGAGGGGAGTGCCGAAGCCCATGGTCTCGAACAGCACCTCGGGTTGGTCGTACGTGTCGTAGTTGAGGATCTCCATCACCCGCATCGAGTCGATCCGCTTCGAGAAGCCCGACATCACCAGCGGGATTAGGTCGTTGGCGAACCCGGGGTCGATGCCCGAGGTGAAGCACGACGTCCGCCCCTTCTCGCACGCGGTCTGGAGCGGGTCGGTGTAGCGACTCGGCGCCGAGGGCGGGAACACGAGCGGCACCACCGAGGTGGACACGACGTTGGCGCCGGACTCCAGGATGCGGGCCATGTCGGCGACCGCTTCGTCGGGGCGCAGGTCACCCGTTGCCATGTATGACACGCAGTCGGCGCCGAGCGCGAGCACCTCGTCCGGATCGGTGGTCGCGGTCACCCCGACCGGTTCGGTGCCGGCGAGCTCGCCCGCGTCGCGACCGGCCTTGTCCTCGCTGTGGACGAGGAGGCCGACGAGCTCGAGCTCGGGGTGCTCGATGATGGCCCGCAGCGCGAGGCGGCCGACGTTTCCCGTGCTCCATTGAACGACCCGGTACGTCACGCCGGAGACGCCTCCTTTTCCGCTCGGGCCGCTCGGGCCCGGGCTCGCTGCGCCGCAGGGTACCTGCGCCGCGGTCGCTCACCTCAGCTCCACCGCCGGTTCCAGCCGGTGGGCGAAGCGGCGCAGCGTGCGCAGCACCGCCGACCCAGTGAGGGCGATCAGCAGCGCGTTGCAGAGCGCGGTGGCGGCGTCCCACCCGAACGATGTGGCCACGTAGAACGTCCAGTAGTGCTCGAGCGTGCCGGTGAACCCGAGGCCCGGGCGCCACGAGGTCGGGCCGTCGCCGTGCAGGAACGGCCACGACCACAGGTTCATGATCGCCCCGTAGACGAAGCTCCAGCCCCAGCCGTAGGCGGTGAGAACTGCAACCTCGAGGCGAGGGTCGAGGCGGGCGGTCACCCGTCCCAGCAGCCCGGCGGCGCCGCCCATCCAGCCGAGCGCGAGCATCTGGAACGGGAGCCACGGCCCGATGCCGCCGGTGATGACGGCCGAGGTCGCCATCGCGCAAATGCCGAGCAGCAGCCCGAAGCGGGGGCCGAACGCCGCGCCCGCCAGCACCACGAGGAAGAGCAGGCCGGCGTTGTTGCCGGGCAGGTCGACCAGCCTGAGCAGCCCCGCAAACGCCGACAACACGCCGAGCACGGCCACGGTGGCGCCGTTCATCGTGCCGCGGCGCACCTCGAGCATGACCGCCCCGACGACCAGCGCACCGATCAGCGCGGCGACCAGCGGCGCGTCGCCACCGTGGGCCTGCTCCGGGAACGCCTCGGCCGGCAGCCAGAACGGGTAGAGGAAGGCGGCGGTGCCGACGACGAGCATGAGCACGTACACGGTCGCCGGACGCAGGCGCGCCGGACGCGAGAGTGCGACCGCGGTCGCGCTCACCGTTCCACCATCGCCGTCTCGACCTCCTCGACGGTCAGGTACGGCGGCGCCACCCGCAGCACCTGGGGGGCGAACAGCGAGCCGGCGAGGACCGAACGCGCCGGTCCCTCGGCCACGACGTCGCCGTCGCCGAGCACGACCGCGCGGGTCGCGCAGCGGGCGGCGAGCTCGACGTCGTGGGTGGCGAGCATCACCGCGCCCCCGGCGCGGGCGTGCTGGCCGACGGCGTGCTCGAGCGCGGCGCGCGACGCCGCGTCCATACCCCGGGTGGGCTCGTCGAGGAGCAGCACGTCGGCGCCTCCGACGGCCACCGCTGCGATCGCGACCCGCTGGCGCTCGCCACCGGCGAGGCTGCGGGGGTGCCGCTCGGCGACGTCGTCGAGGTGGAGCGCGCCGAGCCAGCGGTGGACGGCGTCGGCGTCGGAACGGTGCAGTAGCCGCAGCGTCTCGGTGAGCTCGCGCCGCACCGTGGGTGCGAACAGGAGCGCGTTCGGGTCCTGGGGCACGTAGGCCACGGTCCCGGCGCCGGTGATGGTCCCGCGGGCGGGTTCGAGGAGCCGGCCGAGGGCCCGCAGCAGCGTGGTCTTGCCCGCGCCGTTGCGCCCGAGCACCGCCACGACCTCGCCCCGGGCGACGTCGAGCGAGACGCCCCGCAGGACGTCGCACCCGTCGAGCTCGACCTCCAGGCCACGCGCCGACACCAGCGGCTCACCCGCAGCGGGCGCGCTCGCCTCGGGATCGGGGCCGGGGGGCAGGTCGGCGGCGGCGGCGAAGCGGCG
>JACDBD010000125.1 GCA_013695115.1 Actinomycetota bacterium
GGATCGCGGTCGAGTCGGTGCGGGCAGGCCTGTTCCCGGCTCGGCCCGGAAAAGAGAGCTACTTCGGCGGCTACGACAACTGCCGTCGGTGCGACTTCGATCGTCTGTGCGGGGTCGACCGGGCCGCACACTGGGAACGTAAGCGAAGCGATCCCCGCATCCACGAGTACGTGCACCTCGCCGAGGCCGACACCGACGCGGAGACCCGGTCGTGAGCGGCGACGTGACCGGCGGCCAGTCCCCTGCCGACGGGGCCGCCCGCGAGCAGATCACCTTCGACCACGCCCGCACCTTGTTCGTCGAGGCGGGCGCCGGCACCGGGAAGACATCGGCGCTGGTCGATCGAATCGTCGAGCTCGTGGCTTCGGGGACTCGCGCCGTGCGGGATCTCGCGGTCATCACGTTCACCGAAGCGGCCGCGGCCGAGCTGGCCGACCGGGTACGCAGGGAGCTGGAGGCGGCGGCGCGGGGAGACGCGGACCCGCCCCGATCGCCATCGCAGCGGGCGAACTGTGCCGAGGCCGTCGCCGCGCTCGACGAGGCTGCGATCTCGACCCTGCACGGCTTCGCGCAACGCGTGCTCGCCGATCATCCCGTGGAGGCGGGCCTTCCCCCCGGGTTCGAGGTGCTCGACGACATCCAGGCCGCGATCGAGTTCGACCGGCGGTGGGACTCGTTCCTCGACGCCCTCCTCGACAACCCCGAGTTGGAGCGGGCACTGGTAGTGGCATTCGTCTTCGGCCTGTCACCGCGCCGACTGGAGGAGGTGGCGCGCGAACTGCACCGCAACTGGGACCGGCTCGAGGGGCCCGAACCTGTGGTCGAGCCCGTGCCCGCACCCGACGCCCGCGAGCTGGTCGCCGCGCTGACTGCGGTCGTCAGCCGCTCGCAGGAGTGCCTCGATCCCACCGGCGACAAGCTGGTCGCCCATCTCGAGGGTCTCGCCCCGGTGCGCGATCGATTGGCGCAATCCGAGGATGACGAGATCGCCGTGCTGGAGGCCCTGGCTGCCGTCCCCAAGCTGACGGTCGGCCCGCAGATCACCCGGGCGGCTCGATGGCCCGACGGGTGCAAGGCGGAGATCCGGTCCCTGCTCGACGAGGCGCAGGCCGTGTTCGAAACGACCGTCCACTGGGTGAAGCAGGCCGCGCTCCACCAGCTCCTGGCCGTGCTGCGTCGGTTCGTGCTGCATGCGGTCGCGGAGCGCCGGGCCGAAGGTCGTCTCGAGTTCCACGATCTGCTGGTGATGGCGCGCGACCTGCTGCGATCACGACCCGACGTCCGGCAAGCGCTGTTCGCCCGCTACCCGGCGCTGCTCCTCGACGAGTTCCAGGACACCGACCCCCTCCAAATCGAGATCGCGCTCCTGATCGCCGATGCCGGCGGCGACGCCGGCGACTGGTGGGAGGCAGCGCCGGTCGCGGGGAGCATGTTCTTCGTCGGCGACCCGAAGCAGTCGATCTACCGCTTCCGGCGCGCCGATATCGAGCTCTACCTGCGGGCCCGCGACGTCTTCGCCCGGGGTCAGCTCCACCTCACCCGCAACTTCCGCTCGACTCCAGAGATCATCGACTGGGTCAACGCGACCTTCTCGGCGCTGATGGCCGCAGGTCCCCCCGATCTTCAGGCACCCTACGAAGACCTCCACGCCACCCGCGCCGGGCTGGCCGGCGCGCCGGTTCCCGTCGTCCTCCTCGGCGGCGAGGTGCCGAAGGGATCGCTGCTCGACGAGCTCCGCGAGCGCGAGGCCGACGAGATCGCGGCGGTGATCGCACAGGCGAAGACAGAGGAGTGGCCGGTCCACGATCCGGAGTCCGACGACCCGGAGGCCACCCGTCCGGCACGGTACGCCGACATCGCGCTGCTCGTACCAAGCCGGACGACGCTCCCCTACCTCGAGGACGCGCTCGAGCGCGCCGGCATCCCTGCCCGGGTCGAAAGCCAGTCGCTGGTGTTCGCCACCGCCGAGGTTCGCGATCTCCTGGCCGTGCTCACGGCCGTCGACGACCCGACCGACGAGGTCGCGTTGGTCGCCGCGCTGCGTTCGCCCGGCTTCGGCTGCCGCGACGACGAGTTGGTGGAGTTCCGCCGGGCCGGTGGTCATTGGGACTACCGGCGCTCGGCGCCGCCCGAGCTTCCACCGGAGCACCCGGTGGTCTCGGGGATGACGGCGCTCGGCGCGCTGCACGAGCAGCGCTGGTGGGAGACGGTCAGCGAGACGGTCGAGCGCATCGTCCGAGAGCGCCGCCTATTCGAGTTGTCACTCGCATACCGCCGCCCGCGCGACCACTGGCGCCGCATCAGATTCTTCGTCGACATGGCACGCGCATTCGTGGACGGTGGAGGCACGAGCGTCCGGAGCTTCGTCGACTGGATCGAAGACCAGATCGAACGGGAGGCTCGCGCCGTCGAAGTCGTGGTCCCGGAGGCCGACGACGACGCGGTGCGCATCCTGACCGTGCACGGCGCCAAGGGCCTGGAGTTCCCGATCGTCGTCCTCACCGGCCTCAACGTCGGTTACCAACACCGGCCCGGACCCGTGCTCTGGCGCGACTCGCACCCCGAGGTGCGGCTTGGTCCCAACTCGGGATTCGAGACCGCGGGATGGGCCGAGGTCCACGAGCGTGACGGTCGGGCCGACCGGGCCGAGAAGGTGCGCCTGCTGTATGTCGCCGCCACCCGGGCGCGCGACCATCTCGTCGTGAGCATGCATCGGCGAGAGCGCGACGCGTGCGCCGCTGCCTGGCTCGCGGAGCACGCCGGCGGGCTTGGTCTCGCTCGGGCCATGACGGCACCGGGCCCGACCGGCGAGTGGCAAGAAGCAGGAAGAGAGGAGGAGGCGGTCGGCGTGCCCCACTCGGACGGGGACGACGTGCTCGCGGCGCGCGCCCGCTGGCGGTCGGAGCGGGCGGAGCGTCTGGCCGCCGGGGCCCGGGCGGCG